>JAYWHQ010000173.1:0-4401 GCA_043777655.1 Allobosea sp.
GTGCTGGACGACGAGCTGAACGGATTTCCGAACGGATTGACCGAGCCGAAGCGCGACACATCGGAGCTGCAGGCGCCAAGCGCCGCACCCAGCATGCAAATGGCCGACACACGGCCAAGCAGCTTTACCTGAAGGGACTTCACTCGCTTACGCATGGGCAACAACCCGTCATTAACGCAACTCACTGGACGCCATTAAAAGCGCGTTCAGGTTACGAAACCGTTGCGACGGCGCGAGCGGCCTTCATTATTTTTGGCAGATGACGTTCGGTGAAGCCGTTTCCAGCTGCTTGGCTGCGCTACATCGCCTGCGACAGGCCCGATGCCAGCGGCGGCAGGCGCACGGCCCCGCCCAGCGAATGGCTCAGCGTGCCATCAAGCGCCCGTGTCACGATGACCTTGCGCGGCAGGCCGTCGATGCGCAATGCGCCAACGAGCATCCCCTGGGGCGCAAGCCGGGCCAGCAGCGCCTCTGGCAACATGTCTGTCACACCATTGACGAGGATGCGCTCAAAACGTCCCAGCGTCCTGTCCGGCTGCAGCCCGTCGGCATGGCGCAACTCGACATGCTGCGCACCAAGCCCGGCCAGCCGCTCATGCGCCGCCAGCGCCAGCGTGCGGTATCGCTCCAGCGAGGTGACACGCGCGCCCATATGCGCCAGCAGCGCCGTGACATAGCCAGAGCCGGTGCCCACCTCCAGCACGCGCTGACCAGCCGACACCTCAAGCGTCGCCAGCAGGGCGGCCACCGTGGTCGGCTGCGTCATCGTCTGGCCGCAGGGCAGCGGCACCGAGACATCGGTGCGGGCCAGATCGGCGAAGCGGTTGGGCGCAAAGCGCTCACGCGGCACAAGTTCCATCGCGCGCAGCACCGCCCGGTCGCGCACGCCTTGGGTGCGCAAGGCCAGCAGGAAGGCCACCGTGCGCTCACTTTCGCCCAGCGGCGGGCTTCGCTCCCCTAACGGCAGGCCGGAAGCCTCATCGGTGCTGCGTTGCGGCCCTGGCCCCATCACGGCGTGCCAGCCTCAGGCGAAAAGCTGCGCGATGCGCGTCAGCGTCGGCTCGTGGGTGAGGTCCAGCTCGATGGGCGTGATCGAGATCTTGCCATCGGCCAGCGCCTTCAGGTCAGTGCCATTGGCGGGTGTTGTCTTGCCGCGCGAAAACGCGATCCAGTAATACGGGTTGCCGCGCCCGTCCTGTCGGGGCTCGATGCGCAACAACTCCTGATCCCGCCTGCCCTGCACAGTGACAGCCACGCCTTGCACATCCTGCGGGTCGCGATCCGGGAAATTGATGTTGAACAGGATGTCCTTGGGAATGCCTTCCGCAATGAGGCGACGAATAATGCCGGGCGCATGCGATTCCGCGCAATCCCAGCGGATGTTGTCACGCCCAGTCGCGCCATAGCCCTGGCTGAGCGCCAGCGATGGCACGCCCAGCAGCGTGCCCTCCATGGCGGCTGCAATCGTGCCGGAATAGGTGACATCTTCGGCGACATTCTGCCCGCGGTTGAAGCCCGACAGGATGAGGTCCGGCTTGTGCTCGATGAGGATGTGGCGCACTGCCATGATGACGCAATCGGTCGGTGTGCCGCTCACGGCAAAGCGCTGAGGCCCGCAGGCGCGCAGGCGCAGCGGGTTGTTCAGCGAGAGCGAATGCGACACGCCGGACTGGTCTGTCTCGGGCGCAACCACCCAGACATCATCCGACAATTGCCGCGCCACACGCTCCAGCGCCTCCAGCCCTTCGGCGTGAATGCCATCATCATTGGTGACAAGAATACGCATCAGAGATCAGCCTTGGTTGGGAGGGTTGGAGCGGCGAGCACCTTGTTGTTCCCTCTCCCTGCAAGGGGGAGGGTCAGGGTG
This sequence comes from Allobosea sp., assembly GCA_043777655.1. Classification (GTDB taxonomy): domain Bacteria; phylum Pseudomonadota; class Alphaproteobacteria; order Rhizobiales; family Beijerinckiaceae; genus Allobosea. Next base: position 1,868 of record JAYWHQ010000173.1, read on the forward strand.
GGGGTCAAGACCGGGTGAAATGGCCGCCATTCGTCATGGTCGGGCCTGTCCCGACCATCCACGACTGCACTTGTTGGAGAAAAAGACGTGGGTGCTCGGGACAAGCCCGAGCATGACGCGTTTTGTAAACAACCCCTCCCCCTTGCGGGGAAAGGGAGAAGAAACTGCGAAAAAGCGGCCTGCATCACCCCGCCCTCTCGATGCGCGTGACGCCACCCATATAGGGCACCAGCACATCTGGCACGGTGATCGAGCCATCGCTGTTCTGGTAGTTTTCCATGACAGCGATCAGTGCGCGGCCAACCGCCACGCCGGAGCCGTTGAGCGTGTGGACGAATTGCGGCGTGCCTGCTTTGCCGGAGGCGTCGGCCTTGGGCCGGTAGCGGGCATTCATGCGGCGCGCTTGGAAATCGCCGCAGACGGAGCAGGAGGAAATCTCGCGATAGGCCTTCTGGCCGGGCAGCCAGACCTCGATGTCGTAGGTTTTCTGCGAGGCAAAGCCCATGTCGCCGGTGCAGAGCGTCATGGTGCGGAAATGCAAATCGAGCTTTTTCAGCACGCTTTCGGCGCAAGCCACCATGCGCTCATGTTCGGCCTTTGAGGCGTCCGGCGTGGTGATGGAAACCAGCTCCACCTTCTCGAACTGGTGCTGCCGCAACATGCCACGCGTGTCACGCCCTGCTGATCCGGCCTCTGCGCGGAAACAAGGTGTGAGCGCGGTGTAGCGGTTGGGGTTGCCGTCAAGGTTGTCGAGAATGGATTCGCGCACGAGATTGGTGAGCGGCACTTCGGCAGTGGGGATGAGCCAGGAGCGAGACTTCCCAAATTCGGAACTCGACGGTGGAATAACCTGCTGAGATTCTGGCAGTTTTTGTAGATTAATCAGGCCTGTTATCGCTCTCTGAGCGACACCATCTACCGTTTTTTCATTAAATCCAAGGCTCATTAGGCGAGAAAGCAGTTTGTTGACGTTCTGAACATTCTCTACCAAGTCACCGACCGTGAAGTCGAAATCACCTCCATCGTTGATGAACTTCTCAACTGCGGAAAATGAACCTCCATCGATGGGAAAGTATTGGTCTTCTGCAAACTTCGGCAGCTGCGCGGTCCCAAACATCGCATCATCGCGCACCAGCAGTGGCGGGTTCACTTCCGCATAGCCGTGCAAACCATTGTTTTCAGGCAGCGTATGCCAATCGAGCATGAATTGCCCAAGCGCACGCGAAAGCCGCGCGACGCCCCGATTGAGAACGACGAAGCGCGAGCCCGACAGCTTGGCGGCCAGCTCGAAATCCATCTGACCGAGCGCCTCGCCCAGCTCGAAATGCTCTTTCAGGCCGTTCATGCCATGGAGCCGCCCACGCTCCTCCTCCGGCTTCTGGCCATGGCGGCGATATTCGACATTGCCGTGCTCGTCAGCGCCTTCCGGCACCTCCGCCAGCGGCAGGTTGGGGATGGCGGCGAGCGTGTCGTTCAGCGCCTTGATGGCGTCACGCTCGGCGGCTTCCAGCGCGGGCGTGCCCTCTTTCAGCGCCGCCACTTCGGCCTTCAGGCTGTCTGCGCGCGCCATATCCTTCTGCGCCATCGCCTGGCCGATCTCCTTGGAGATGGCATTGCGGCGGGTTTGCGCGTCCTGAAGCGCGCCAATGGCCGCGCGGCGCGCCTCGTCCAAGGCAATCAGGCTGGCGGACAGACCATCCAGCCCTCGGCGCGCAAGGCCCGCATCGAAGGCAGTAGCATTGTCGCGAATCCAGGTGATGTCATGCATGGCGGCGGGCTCACGTTATGCGGGCTGAAAACGGCATGGCATCGCCTCACACCATCGCCTGCAGCCGGTCAAGCCCGGATCGGGCTTAAGCTACGCCTTCAGCAGCATCTGCCGCAGCCTTGGCAGCCAGACGGCGCTTCTCGACATAGCCGACCGAGAAGATCGAGAGCTCGTAAAGCAGCAGCATCGGGATCGCCAGCATCAGTTGCGACAGCACATCCGGCGGTGTCAGCACGGCGGCGACCACAAAGACGAAAACGATCGCATAGCGCCGCTTTTCCTTGAGAAACTGGCGGTCGATCACGCCGATCTGGCCCAGCAGCGTCAGGATCACCGGCAACTGGAACGAGATGCCGAAGGCAAAGATCAGCGTCATGATGAGCGAGAGATATTCGCTCACCTTGGGCAGAAGCTCGATGGCCGCCTGCTCTGCGTTGGCCGTCTGCTGCATGCCCAGCGAAAACTGCATCAGCACCGGCATGGCAAAGAAATAGACCATGGCCGCGCCGGAAACGAAGAAGACCGGTGTCGCGAACAGATAGGGGCGGAACGCCGCCTTCTCGTTCTTGTAAAGGCCAGGCGCCACGAACTTGTAGATCTGCGTCGCGATCACCGGAAATGCGAGGAAGCCTGCGCCAAAAGCCGCGATCTTGATCTGCGTGAACAGGTATTCCAGCGGCGCGGTGTAGATCAGCTTGGCCTTTTCAGGCCCGCCGACAGCCCAGACATAGGGCAGCACCAGCACGTTGTAGATATAGGTGGCACC
>JAYWHQ010000174.1:0-4397 GCA_043777655.1 Allobosea sp.
ATGGCGCCTCGTTCGGCGGATGGCAGCTTTGGCCCTTGCATGAGCAGGCGCGCCCGAAGATCCTCCACCGTCACCACATGACCGGCCGGCATCAAGGGCAGCTTGATGCCCATATCCGGCAGGATTTCATGCAAGGCCCGGCCAAGCTCATCCAGCGCGGTCGTAACGATTTCCTGCCCCGGCGCCGAGAACTTCTCGCGCTTGACGCGACGCGCGACCTGATGGAGCGACTCCGCCAGGCTTGCCGTGAAGTCGGCCTCCTCGATCAGGCTGGCCACAAGGTCCAGCTGTTCAGGCGGCATGTCATCGCGGAACAGCGAGGCCGAATAGGCCCGGATGTCGCGGCTCAGGATGTCGGTTGCGGCATAATGCTCGCCTGGATCCGTCGGAGCTGATTTCGAGCCCCGCGCGATGTCAAGGAACAGCGCACCGGCCTGCAGGTGGCGCAGCGTTTCCTGCTGCACCGCGGGCACTGCCTTGCCGAGATCGCCTGCCAGCGCCTTGTCGAGATATTTCGGCGCCGAATAGTCCTCGATGTCCTCAGCCTCCGTGCGGCCGACACGCGACAGCACCCGCTCGAACACACCGACGAAGGGAAACAGCAGCAGCGTGTTGAAGACGTTGAAGAAGGTCGAGTAGAGACCGACCGCGACCGGCACGAGCGGGAATGTATCCTTGCCGTTGACGATGACAGCCAGGCCGGGATCGCCACCAAACCACTGCATGAAGTACTTGAGCACATCCATCGAGATGAAAAAGAGCGGAATGGTCACAAGCACGCCGATGATGTTGAACGATATGTGTGCGTAGGCCGCGCGCTTCGCGTTCTTGGACAGGTTGAGCGAGGCCATCCACGAGGTGATCGTGGTGCCCAGATCGGCCCCGAGCGAGAACGCCACAGCCGTCTGCCAGTCAAGGATACCGGCTGCGCCCAGACCCATCACGATGCCGATGGTGGCGGATGAGGAGTGGATCAGCGCCGTCACAAAAGCAGCAATGCCAACGCAGATCAGCAGATTGAAGAAGCTGTCAGCCTTCAGCGTGGTGATGACAGACATCACCTCCGGCATGTTGCGCAGCGGGCGCAAGCCGCCGGTCATCAGGTTGAGGCCGTAGAAGATCAGCGCAAAACCCATGCAGGCCAGTGCAATGTTGCGAATTTTCTCTGACTTTGCAAAGCAATAGACCAACGCGAAGATGCCGGAGAAGATCAGGCCCAGCGGACCAAGCGGCAGGGCGATCAGGCCATTGCCCAACGTCGTGCCGATGTTGGCCCCCATGATGACGCTGATGGCTGGCCGGAGCGCCACCACGCCTGCGTTCACCAGACCAACGACCATCACGGTCATCGCAGTGGAAGACTGGATGACACCGGTGATGAGCGTGCCGGCCAGCACACCCTTGACCGGCGTGCCCGCAGCCTTGGCAAGGAAGGCGCGCATCTTGTTGACCGATAGCGCCTGAATGCCATTCGACATGAATTCGAGACCCAGCATGAAGAGGCCGAGGCCCCCAATCACCGGGACGAGAACGTCCTTGAAGATATCAATGTTCATTTCGACTTCCCCCTGCAACGCGTCGTGCCGTTTGAAAGATTGAGAATCCCTGTCAGCCACCAGGCTGGGATGCGGTTGCCCAGTAGCGCTTAACCTGATCGGCGAGTGCCGGTGGCAACGGCACATAGCCCAGCGCGATGGCGTCAGAACCGCCGCGATCAAAGGCCAGCCGGAAGACATCATGGACACGCGAGATGCGCGCAGGCGAGCGGCTGGCCGGCACAATCGCGAAAGTGGCAGCCGTCAGCGGATAGGCGCCGAGACCCGGCTGGTTGGTCAACTGGCGATAGAAATCTTTCGAGCCTGCCCAGTCGACAGCTGCTGCTGCCGCTTGAAAGCTGCTGGCATCCGGGCGAACGAAGGCCCCGTCCCGGTTCTGGATTTCGGCGAAGGCCAACCCCGCGCGCGCCACTTGCCCGAATTCCACATAGGCGATGGCGCCACGCGTCGTGGACAATGCCCGCACGAGGCCTTGGCTGCCCTCTGCACCCGTGCCAATTGGCCAGGCAATCAGCGTGTCAGCACCCAGTCTCGCTTTCCACTCAGGGCTGACCTGGGACAGGAAATCGGCAAAGACGAAGGTCGTGCCCGAACCATCCTTGCGGTGCAGCACGGTGATCGCGAGATCAGGCAGGGTGATGCCCGGGTTCAGCGCCTTCAGCGCGGGGTCAGACCAGTTCCTGATCTTGCCGAGATAGATGTCGGCGATTGTCGGACCCGACAGACGCAACCGGCCTGCAGGCACCCCATCAAGCGTGGCAGCAACTGCGACACCACCGATGACGACCGGAAACTGCTTCAGGCCATGCTTGGCGAGATAATCCGGCGGCATTGGCGCATCGGTCGCCGCGAAATCAACATCCGGCTGGCTGAGCCGCAACACGCCCGCAAGCGAACCGATGGGCTCATAGTCGACGGTCCAGTCCGGTGAGATGAAATCACCGCCATCCGCACGCATCGCGCGGTAGTTTCGACCCCATTGCGTGATGATCGGAGCGGCAAATGTCGACCCCGCTCCCTGGATCGGTTCAGCTTGTGCTGACGTCGCACCTGCAAGGGCCGGAATGAAGATCAGCCAGGCGAGGCAAGGTGCAACAGCACAGCCTAACCTTGCGACAACCCTGCTGAAAACAAAGACACCCGCAACACGCACCATAACCGCCACCCACTTCGCTTCCACAGCAATGGGCAGCAGAATAGAAAGCTTGCAATGACAACCGTGTGACCATGTCAGGTTGCGAAACGCGGACTGTCAAAGACCAGCAAGCATCTCCGTCACAGCCGCCACAGCCACCGCAAGCTTGTCGGCGTCGCGCGCGCGCAGGACGATGTTGGTGTTGGGCCCGGCATCGCTGAAAAACGGATAAGACCCGATCTGCACATCGGGATGGGCCTTGGCGAGCGCACCCAGCGCCGTGCCGATGTCGCCTTCGCGCCGGTTTGCCTGCACGGTTTCGGACAGCATCTTGATGCCTGTCTTCAGGGTTGGCGCAACGGCATCGAGCATGGCCTGCATGATCGAGGGCACACCTGCCATCACCATCACATTGCCAAGCTTGAAACCGGGTGCCTTCGACACGGAATTGGCAATGAGGTCCGCGCCCTCGGGAATGCGGGCCATCCGCAGCCTCGCCTCGTTCAGCTCTTCCTTGCTGAAGCGCTCGGCCAGCATCGCGACCGCGCGCGGATCATGATCGATCCTGACGCCGAATGCGCAGGCCACGGCATCAGCCGTGATGTCATCATGCGTTGGCCCGATGCCGCCGGTGGTGAACACATAGGTGTAGCGGTTGCGCAGCGCGTTCAGAGCCGAGACGATCTCGTCCATGAGATCCGGCACAACCCGCACCTCGCGCATGTCGATGCCGATGTTGGTCAGGTACTCGGCGATATAGCCGATGTTCTTGTCCTTGGTCCGGCCCGACAGGATTTCATCGCCGATCACCAGAACGGCGGCAGTCACAGTCGAGGTGGACGAGGACATGTTGAAACTCCGAAGCAGAACGGGGTGCAAGGCTGGGCTGGCTGCAAGACCGGATCAAAGCGCTACTCCTGCTTTGGCCATGCCTCAAGCGCTCGTCGGCATCACAAAGGCCGGGCTGCCATGCGTGGTTGTAATAGGGGCCTGAGCGGAAGCGAGGATCAGCCCGGCAATCAGCTGCTCCTGCGTTCGAACACCAGGTTCAACCGGGTGCGTGCCAGAAGCACATAGCCTTTGCAAAGCAGCAGCGCCTGCAGGTCTGTCTGCCAGCGCGAGGCGGAGTCTTCGATGACAACCAGCGACGGCCAGAGTGCCTCAGGTGCTTCACGCATGTACGGCTCGAGAATCAGGTCTTCTGCGCCCTCGACGTCCAGCTTGATCGCATCCAGTCGCTCATAGCCTTCGTCCTGCACCAGGGCGAGCAGGGTCGTGGCCGGAACCTTCAGCGCCGTTGCAGCGCTCGATCGCATCAGCCGCACGCTAGATTCGCCCTTGTTCAACGGGTCAAGAAACAGCGTCAACTCGCCGGCCTTGTCAGCCACAGCGCAGGCGACAGCCTTGATCGAGCCGAACGGGTTGAAGCTGATATTCGCGCTCAGCCGTGCAAAGATGTCGGGCTGCGGCTCGATGGCCAGAATGCGGGCGCCCTTGCCCGCGCGCGCCGCGACAAAGAGCGAATAGGCGCCAACATTCGCGCCGACATCGATGAACGTGAAACCGTCACGAATGCGCGATGCGAGCAGCTCAAGTTCGACTGTGTCGAAATACTGCGGCGTGAACAACATGCGCTTTTCGCAGACATTGCCTTCCGCATAAAGCCGCATGCGCGCACCCAGCGCCTCGATGTCGACAGGCTTGCC
>JAYWHQ010000175.1:0-4370 GCA_043777655.1 Allobosea sp.
TGGTGCGCGTGTTGCTGGTGCCCAGCATGCGCGCGGCCTCGATCAGGCGCGGCTCGACAAAACGCGCCCCGCGATAGGCATTGATGAGGCAGGGCGGGAAGGCGCCGGCAAAGATGATCATTACCGGGCCACCTATGCCTGTGCCGAACCAGAGCGCGGCAAAAGGCACCCAGGCAATCGGCGCGATGAAGCGCAGTCCATCGAAGATCGGCGTGACAATGTCATCCAGCAGCCGAAACCAGCCCATCATGAGACCAAGCGGCACGCCGATGCAAGCAGCAAGCAGCACGCCATAGGCATAGCGCTGGAAACTGGACGCCAGATGCGAGGGCAAGGTCGCGCCCGCAAACGGGTTTGTCATCAGCCGGATGATGCGGTTGAGCACGTCCATCGGCGTTGGCAGGAACTGGCGCGGGACTAGGCCCGATGTCGACATGAACGCCCAAAGGCCAAGGAAGAGGGCAAGCCCAAGCGCGCCCCAGGCCATTTTCTCGCGGAAACTCAACGGCGTGTCATGCATGGCTCAATCCCTCGCCGCCACGTTCCAGGCGAGCGCGCGCTTCTCGGCGCGGCCCAGAAGCCACGTGGTCGCCCAGCCAAGAATGCCAACAACGACCATGCCAACCAGGATCATGCCCGGATAGAGATCCTGCTGCGCCATGTTGAGGATGAAGCCGATGCCAACGAGCGCGCCGACAAGCTCGGCTGCAACCAGAGTTGTCCATGCCGCTTGCAGGGACAGCCGCAGGCCAGTGAAAATCATCGGCGAGGCAGCAGGCGCGATGACTTCTGTGACAAGCCGCCAGCGCGGTGTGCCCAGCATGCGGGCTGCCTCAAGAATCGGCCGATCAATGTTGCGCACGCCCGCAAAGGAATTGATGACCGAAGGCACGAAGGCCGAGAACCAGATCACCATGATCTTGGCGGCATCACCCAGGCCAAGCCAGAGGATGGCCAGCGGGATCCAGGCCAGTGGCGGAATCGGTCGCACGATAAGAAAGACCGGGTTGATCGCGGCTTCCACCTTGCGGTTCCAGCCCATCCAGAGACCCAGCGGCACGCCGGTGATAATCGCGACCGTGAAGCCCATGGCGACCAGCTTCAGGCTGTGCAGTGCATGCGTCAGCAGTTGCCCGCCGGCATAGCCACGCACTGAAACCTGTCGCAGCGAGATCCAGAATTCGGCAGGCGATGGGAAGCGTGCAGGCGAAATCGCGCCTGTCACGGTGGTCAGCAGGTACCAAAGCACCAGAAGTGCTGCGACCGTGCCTATCCCTATCCAGCCTCTGCGCCCGATCATCGGGTTTCTTCCCTGTTGTCGCGTTTTATGAAAGCGCTTTCATCCAAGGTTTCAGATCATCAAACAGCTGTCAATTGGCCGGAATGATCGGAGCCGCATGAATTTTATCAAAAACTGCTAGACAAGTGATGAAAATTTTTTCATCAGTCATTGATGACGCCACGCCGCAAAGCCCGACTGGTCGATGTTGCGCTCGCAGCTGGCGTCTCGCCAGCCACGGTCTCGCGCGCCATGACCCAGCCGGAACTGTTGAGCGAGGAGACACTCCAGCGTGTCCATGCCAGTGCGCGCAAGCTTGGCTACAGCCCCAATGGGATGGCGCGCGCGCTGGCTTCGGGCCGCACCATGACCATTGGCGCCATCGTGCCGACACTCGACAGCACGATTTTTGCCCGCGTGCTGCAATCCATGCAGTCGACGCTGGCCCGCGAGGGGTTCCAGCTGCTGGTCGCCTCGCATGAAATGAACCCGGCAGCCGAGACAGAAGCGCTTCGCATGCTGATTGCGCGTGGTGTCGACGGGCTGATGCTGGTCGGCGCCGAGAGGGCGCGCGAGGCCACTGCGCTGCTGCGCATCTGCGAGTTGCCGGTTGTGCTGACCTGGTGCGGCAATGCCGAGTTTGCCGCCGTGACGGTGGACAATGAGCGGGCAGGTGCACTTGCGGCCGAACACCTGCTCGCGCTTGGCCATCGCAGCATTGGCATGGTGGTGGGGCGCTTGCTTTTCAACGATCGGCAGTCCGGCCGCGTGGCCGGAGCCAGAGCGGCGCTGGCCCGCGCGGGGCTCGACCTGCAGGATCAGCTCGTTTCGCAGCAGGACCTGACATTGGCCGGCGGCCGCAACGGCTGTGCCGCCCTGCTTGATCTGGCCAATCCGCCGACGGCCATCATCGGTGGCATCGATCTCTTTGCCATTGGCTGCATTCAGGAAGCCCAGTCACGCAATCTAGTCGTGCCGGAAGAGCTTTCAGTTGTTGGCATCGACAACATCGACATGTCGGCTCAGATGATGCCACCGCTGACGACGGTCCATATCCCCACCGCGCAGATCGGACAGATGGCAGCAACGACGCTTATCGCCCAGATTCAGGGCGGTATAAAAGGCGAGCAGATGGAGTTGCCCATCGAACTTGTGGTGAGAAAATCGGCAACGAGGCGTCTGTAGCCGTTGCCGTTCTCGCACGGGAGCTCGGTCTGGCGGACTCGGCTAGCGCGCGCCTTCGCTCGGCAAGAGCGAGATCAGGGCGCGGGCATGCTGTCAATCGCGCTGCAAACGCTGTTCAAGGCCGTGCTGAGATCGGCTTGCGGGATCACCAGCGGAGGGGAGAAGCCTGCGGCATGCGCGCCCTTCATCGTGAAGGATACGCCATGGCTCAGGCCGCTCGCGACAATGCCATCTCCGGCAACCTCGGGGCCACCCTCGAAGGTGATCGCTCGCAAGAGGCCTAGACCGCGGACGCCTGTGACACGGGTTTGCTGTGCTTGTCTCCGCGCATGGACCAGTGTCTCGGCCAGCAGACCCAGCCTCTGCGCGCGGTCAACCAGCCCCTCATCGTCGATGATTCCAACAGTGGCCAGAGCTGCGCGCGAGGTCACGGGGTTCTTCTCGTGTGTATAATGCCCCAGCGCCAACTCGGGAGCGACATCGAGCTGCCTGTCTGCCAGCACGGCCGCAATCGGTAGGACGCCGCCGCCGAGCGCTTTGCCGAGCACAACAATGTCGGGCACGACACCGAAGTGTTCATGGGCAAAGAAGCGTCCGGTTTTGCCAAGCCCGGACGGAATCTCGTCGAAGATGAGCTTCACGCCATGCTGGTGGCAAAGGCTGCTGACAGCCTGCCAGAGGCCATCCGGCGGCACGATGCAGTTGGAGCGCATGGGCTCGGCGATAAGGCAGGCAATTTGGCTTTGGCCTGCAAGCAACCCGGCAATGTCATCCAGCATGCGGTCTGCACCGCCGGACGCATCGTCCCAATAGGGCGTGACATGATGGATATCGGGCATCTGGCTGCCAAGGCGGGCATCCAGCCGCCGTGATGACAGCGCAAGCGCGCCAAAACCATGACCGTGGTAGCTGCCCTCCAACGCGACAATCCCAGACTTTCCTGTCGCTGCCCGGGCAAGCCTCAATGCGATTTCAATTGCGTCGGAACCACCTGTAGCCAGGAGCATCCGCGACTGCCCACCACGGAATCGCGAGGTCAATGTCTCCCCCAAAGCGATTGCGACGTCGTTGCTGTAGCGCCGCGGCGAGAAAACCAGCCGGTCAAGCTGATCCCTGATCGCAGCGATCAGACGGGGATGGGCGTGACCGATGTGATGTGCACTGTTGCCATGCAGATCAATGACACGCCGCCCAGTCTCGTCCTCCAGCCAGATGCCATCGGCCCTGTGCAGGATGCCAAGAGCCGGCGTCGAGCCATGCTGATGGAAGAACACGGCGGCATCGCGCTCTTGCCAGCCAAGCTCTTGCCAGCCAAGCTCTTGCCCCCCAAGCTCTTGCCCGCCAACCGACGGCCAGCCAGCCGACGTCATGCTTCAGTTGCACTGACAAGGACAGCAGAAATCTCTGCGTGCAGCTTGCGATCTCCGGCTGCGAGGATCGAATGGGCCGAAAGCGCATTCGTGCCGTCGAGCGCGGTGAATATGCCACCTGCTCCTGTGACGATCGGCACCTGCGCGGCAATATCGTAGATTTCGAGTCCGACCTCGATCACGGCATCAATGTGCCCTTCCGCCAGCATGGCCATGGCGATGCAATCGCTGCCGTAGCGCAGCATCCGGACGCTTTTGGCAAGGCGCTGCGTGGCGGCGAACATCGGTGCATCGGCTGTGATGCTGGAACTGACCCAGATGATCGCCTCGCCGAGAGACACGCCCTTGCGGGTTTGCAGGAGCGCATCGCCTTGCCGCCCGCCGCGCAATGTCTGCGTCATGTCACCGACGAAGCGTTCGCCGAGGTGGGGCTGGTCGAGAACCCCCAGAACCGGCTTGCCATGATGCAGCAGGCCGATCAGCGTGCCCCAGGTCGGCATGCCCGACATGAAGGCGCGGGTGCCGTCGACCGGATC
>JAYWHQ010000176.1:0-4358 GCA_043777655.1 Allobosea sp.
TGCGCGGCGCATTGCGCGTTTCGCCCTTGAGATTCTCCAGCGCAAACACGCGGCCACGCCCCGAATTGCGGCTGGAGCCACGCCCGCCCGGCGCAGGCGGTGCTGCCCCTTCCTCGACCAGCGAGGACCATGTGCCGCAGGAATCGCATTTGCCCTGCCAGCGGTGATAAACCGTGCCGCAGGACTGGCAGATATAAGTGGCCGAGTTCTTTGCCATGGCGCCTCAAAGCCCCGTGTAGCGCCGGGCATAGCGCTTACCCAGACTGGTCAGCATCTCGTAGCCGATGGTGCGCGCAGCCACACCGACATCATCGAGATCAAGCCCGCCACCAATCAGCAGCACCGGCGCCCCGCGCGTGAGGGCTTCGGCGGGCGCTTCTGTGACATCGACAATGATGAGATCCATCGAGACGGTGCCGGCAAAGGGGCAGCGCACGCCACCGACCATGGCGGCACCACCTGTGTCCAGATCGCTGGCGCTGGCGGGACGGGGATAGCCATCGGCATAGCCCAGATTGATCGTGGCCAGCTTGCGCCGCCCATGGGCTGTCCAGCGGCCATTGTAGCCGACGCGTGTGCCATCGGGCACCTCGCGCAGCTGGATGATGCGCGCTTCCAGCCCGATCACCGGTTGCATCGGGTTTGGCTGATCGGGCACAGGTTTGCCGCCATACAGCGCATAACCCGGACGGGTCAGCGCGTAGGAGGGCGCGCCGTCAAGGAAATGCCCTGATGAGTTCTTGAGCGAGGCGGGCAGGGCGGGGAAGGCAGCAGCCAGTGTAGCAAAAGCCGCGATCTGCTGCGCATTGGCCGGGTCGCTTGGCGCTTCCGAGGCAGAGAAATGCGTCATCAGCAGATCAAGCCCGGCGTCAATGATCTGGCCTGACATGTCTTTGGAAAGAGCATGCGCCGCTTCAACGCTGAAGCCCAGCCGGTTCATGCCGGTGTCGACATGCAACGCACCGCCGATGGGCAGATTGTGGCTCGTGCGATAAGCGGACCATTCCGCCAGCTCCTCATGCGAGCCGATCACGGGCGAAAGCCGCGTCTCGGCATAGGCCGCGCAGGTGCCCGGCAGCAGGCCGTTGAGGATGTAGATTCGGGCATCGCGCGCGACCGCACGGACGCGGCGACCTTCCGACAGATGCGCCACGAAAAACGAGCGGCACCCAGCTTTTGCCAGCGCAGTCACAGCAGGCTCGATGCCGAGGCCATAGGCATTGGCCTTGACCACCGCGCCGCATTCGGCGCGGCCAGCGCGGTCGCGCAGCAGGCGCCAATTGGCTTGCAGCGCGCCAAGGTCAACCGTCAGCGTGGCGCCGGTCTCTTCCGGGCAAGGCGTGTCGAAAGCGCTCACAGCCGCTCCGGCAGGCGGGAATCATCGGCGCGGTCGCCAAAGCGCGTCAGTTCGGCCTCGAAGTGCAAGGGCACGGTGCCTGTCGGGCCATGGCGCTGCTTGCCGATGATGACTTCGGCCAAGCCGTGCACAAGCTCCATCTCGGTCTGCCAGGTGAAGAACTCGGGGCTGCCAGGCTTCGGCTCCTTGTTCTTGAGGTAGTACTCCTCGCGATAGACGAACATCACGACGTCAGCATCCTGCTCGATGGAGCCGGATTCACGCAGGTCCGACAGCTGCGGGCGCTTGTCATCGCGCGATTCAACCTGGCGCGAAAGCTGCGAGAGCGCCACGATCGGCACGACCAGCTCCTTGGCCAAGGCCTTCAGGCTGGTGGTGATCTCGGTCAGTTCCTGCACACGGTTTTCGCCCTTCTTGGACGAGCCTGAGAGCAGCTGAAGATAGTCGACGAACAGGATGTCGAGCCCCTTCTGCCGCTTGAGGCGTCGCGCGCGTGCCGCCAGCTGGGCAATGGCGAGGCCGCCCGTCTGGTCGATGTAGAGCGGCATGCGCTCGATCTGGCCCGCAACATCGGAAAGCTTGGCAAACTCGTTCTCGCTGATCTTGCCTTGCCTGATCTTGTAGGAGGCGATTCCAGACTGTTCGGCCACGATGCGGGTCGCCAGCTGCTCTGACGACATTTCGAGCGAGAAAAAGCCGACAATCGCGCCATCAACCGTCTTCAGCGTGCCGTCTGCTTGCTGCTCACCGCGCCAGGCCTTGGCCATGTTGAAGGCGATGTTGGTGGCCAGCGCCGTCTTGCCCATGCCGGGGCGCCCAGCCAGGATCACGAGATCGGAAGGCTGCAGGCCGCCAAGCTTGGCGTCCATGTCGCGCATGCCGGTCGAGATACCGGAAAGCCCGCCCGCGCGCTGGAAGGCATTGGCGGCCATGGTGATGGCCGTGCGCAGGGCCGTGTCGAATTTCTGGAAGCCGCCCTCATAGCGGCCCTTTTCGGCCAGATCGTAGAGCTTGCGCTCCGCATCCTCGATCTGCTCGCGCGGCGGCATGTCAACCGGCGAGTCATAGGCCATGTTGACGAGGTCTTCGCCAACACCGATCAGCTGGCGGCGCACCGCCAGATCATAGACCATCCGGCCATAACCTTCGGCGTTGATGACCGTCGTCGCTTCAGCCGCCAGCCGCGCCAGATATTGCGGCACCGTGATGCCGCCCAGATCCTGCTCGACCAGAAAGGTCTTCAGCGTGATCGGCGTCGCAATCTTGCCGCGCCGGATCAGGTCACCCGTTGTCTCATAGATGCGCCGGTGCAGATCCTCGAAAAAATGCTCCGGCTGGAGGAAATCCGAAACCCGGTAGAACGCATCATTGTTGACGAGGATCGCGCCCAGCAGCGCCTGCTCGGCGTCAAGATTGTGCGGCGCCACCCGAAAGTCGATCTCGCGGGGTTGATCCAGCCGGGCAATCAGGGCGGTGGCAGTGGCCATGGCGGTGTGAAACTCCTGAGCGCGAGACGTGTTCGCTCATCTCAATCTCTGGCCCGGCAAGCGAGTCGCAATTTGTACAGCTTCTGCCTTGTGCACGCGACTCACAAGCAAGGAACGATTCTCGGGGGATGGATCACAATGCCACTTGACGAAAAAATGGCAGGGTCCGCGATTCCGTCCGTCTGCCGCCCCTCTGCCGTCCGTCTGCCGTTCTTTTGCAAGAAAAGGCGCCGGATCGCTCCGGCGCCTTGTGTGTTCCAGACGGGCTGGCGAGATCACATCTCGACGCGGTCGCCGGCTTCGGCAAGGGCGGCACCCACTTCGAGGCCCAGATCGTCGAGGTTGAACTCTTCGCGCGTCGTGGCGGCTTCGCCACGGGCCTGACGCTCGGCTTCTTCGGCAGAACGGGCAACGTTGACCGAGATCGACACTGACACTTCCGGGTGGAGCACGACGGGTGCTGAATGCAGGCCAAGCGTCTTGATCGGCGAATTGAGCACGATCTGCGCACGTGCAACCGTGAAGCCGGCAGCGGTCAGTGCCTCGGCGATGTCACGGGTCGAGACCGAGCCGTAAAGCACGCCGGATTCGCCTGCCTGGCGCAGGATCACGACCTGCTGGCCATCAAGCTTCTCGCCGAGGCTGGAGGCCTCGGACTTCTGATGAAGGTTGGTGGCCTCAAGCTGGGCGCGCTGGCCTTCAAAGCGCTTCTTGTTGGCCTCGGTGGCGCGCAGCGCCTTGCCGCGAGCCAGCAGGAAATTGCGGCCATAGCCGTCCTTGACGCGGACGGTTTCGCCCATCTGGCCAAGCTTTGCGACACGTTCGAGCAGGATCACTTCCATGGGTCTTCTCCTTTTTGGATTGTCGGATCGAGAAATAGAATCAGGTGTTCGGGTCGAGCGGTGGCGGCGGCGTGCGCCCCAGGAAACGATGGCGCAGGCCAAAGGCGCAGTCGGCCACACCGAACAGCGCCAGCAGCGGCAGCAACCAGGCCAGCAACAGAAGCAGCGCCATGTACAGCCCCGAAAGGGCCGGCATGCGCCAGCTCTTGCCCAGTGTCATTTCATGGATGGCGGCCAGCGCGTGCAGCGCGAAGGCGGCCACCAGCGCGCCCGTGAGCGCAGAGGCAGCAAGTCCGGCAAAGCCACCCATCATCGAGACGAGAACGGCGCCCAACAGCACAATCGTCGCCTCGCGCGGCAGGGCCAGCGACGGGATCAAAGGCCAGGGGCGCGGCAGGCGGCCCGACATCTGGACAGCCTTGGCCGCCAACCAGAGATTGGCAGCAATCATGGGCACGAAAGACGCGCCTGCCACATAGGGCACCAGCGCAGCCAGCAGCTTGACCAGCTCGGGGATGTTCAGACCCGGCGGCAGATTGGGCACCATCGCGCCCGTGCGGGAGCCTTCGCCACCCAGCACGGCAGTCAGCGCCCGCGTCATGGTGGTCTGGAACTGGTCGAAATCGCCCGAGATCGCGAGCGCGCCGCCAAGCGTGATGAGCGCGGCCATGC
>JAYWHQ010000177.1:0-4354 GCA_043777655.1 Allobosea sp.
AACGAAGGTGCCAACAAGCGCTTTGACGAGGTCGAGCGCCAGGCACCGTTCTCGCCCTACTCGCGCCGTGGCCTGCTGCTGACAGCCTATTCGAATTACGAAGCCTCAAAGTGGGACGATGCGATTTCCGCCGCCCGCCGCTTCCTGGCGCAGAACCCGGCCAGCCCCGATGCTTCCTATGCGCATTACATCATGGCGATGTCCTATTATAACCAGATCCCGGATGTGAACCGCGATCAGGAGCGGACCGAGAAGGCCCTTGCCGCGATGCAGGAGCTGATCGAGCGCTACCCTCGTTCCGAATATGTCGCTGACGTGCGCGAGAAGATTCTCGTGGCGCGTGACCAGATGGCCGGCAAGGAAATGGGCATTGGCCGCTTCTACCTCCAGAAGCGCAATTATGCCGGCGCGGTGAACCGTTTCCGCGATGTCGTCGGCAAGTATCAGACCACACGCCATGTCGAAGAAGCCCTCATGCGGCTGACCGAGGCCTATCTCGCGATGGGCATCACCAATGAGGCGCAGACGGCTGCAGCTATCCTCGGGCACAATTTCCCCGATAGCCCCTGGTACAAGAATGCGTTCGAGCTGCTGCAGTCGGGCGGTCTGGCACCGCGCGAGGATCAGGGCTCCTGGCTGAGCCGCACGTTCCGCGGCTTCACCCGGACTGTTGGCCTGACGCGCTGAGCGCGCCATGCTGGCGCGCCTGTCGATCCGTGACATTGTTCTCATCAGCCAGCTTGACCTGGAGTTCTCTGGTGGACTGAGCGTGCTGACGGGCGAGACGGGTGCCGGTAAATCCATCCTGCTTGATGCATTTGCGCTGGCGCTGGGTGGGCGTGGCGACGGCGATCTTGTGCGTCATGGCCTGACACAGGGGCAGGTGACGGCTGTCTTCGACATTCGCGCCGGGCACCCTGTGCTGGCCCTGCTCAAGGCGCAGTCGCTGGAGAGTGATGGCGATCTCATCCTGCGCCGCATCCAGCACGCCGATGGGCGCACGCGCGCCTTCGTCAACGATCAGCCGGTGAGCGTGCAGGCGCTGAAGCAGATCGGCGCGTCGATGGTCGAGATCCACGGCCAGCATGATGACCGCGCGCTGGTTGACCCTGCCGAACATCGCACCATTCTGGACGCTTATGGCGGCCTGCAGGCTGACGCCGCCGAACTGGCCGAGGCGCATGAGCGGCTCAAGACAGCCCGTGCGGCTCTCTTGCGCCAGGAGGCCCGCATTGCTGCCGCCCGCAAGGAGGCAGACTATCTCAATGCAGCTGTTGCCGAGCTTTCGAAGCTTTCGCCAGAAGCTGGCGAGGAGGAGTTTCTCGCCACGCGCCGGCAGGAGATGATGCAGGCCGAGAAGGTTGCCAAGGACATTGCCGAGGCCTTCGAGGCTGTGGGCGGCACAGCTTCGCCCATTCCGGGGCTGGCGGGCGTGGTGCGTCGGCTGGAGCGGCGTGGCGCGCAAGCGCCTGCCCTCGTCGAGCCTTCGGTCAAGGCCATGGATGCCGCGATCATCGCGCTGGAAGAGGCGCGCAGTCAGCTGGAACAGGCGATGCGCGATGTTGCCTTTGACCCCAAGGCGCTGGAGCGCAGCGAAGAGCGGCTTTTCGCGTTGCGCGGCGCCTCGCGCAAATACAGCGTGCCGGTCGATGGGTTGATGGCGCTGTGTGCCCGCCATGCCGCAGAGCTGGCCGCGCTCGATGCTGGCGAAAAGGAGCTGAAGCAACTGGTGCAGGAAGTGGCGGGTGCTGAAGCAGCCTATCTCAAGCGCGCCAGGGCACTCAGTGCCGCGCGCGCCAAGGCGGCTGCCGCGCTGGACAAGGCGGTGCTGGTCGAACTGCCGCCGCTCAAGCTTGAGCGCGCCCGCTTCATCACGCGCATCGAGGTCGATGCCGATTCGCGCGCCGCGGAAGGCTTCGACCATGTCGAGTTCTGGGTAGAGACCAACCCCGGCACGCGGCCCGGGCCGATGCTGAAGGTGGCCTCTGGCGGCGAACTGTCACGCTTCATGCTGGCGTTGAAGGTGGTGCTGGCCGACAAGGGCTCGGCGCCGACACTCGTGTTTGACGAGATCGACACCGGCGTTGGCGGCGCGGTTGCCGATGCGATTGGCGAGCGTCTGGCGCGGCTGGCAGGCAAGGTGCAGGTGATGTCGGTCACGCATGCGCCGCAGGTGGCCGCCAAGGCGGCGCATCATTTCCTCATCTCCAAGAGCCAGATGGCGGATATGGACCGCGTCGTTACGCAGGTGAGCATGCTGGAAGACGCCTCGCGCCGCGAGGAGATCGCGCGCATGCTGGCTGGCGCGACAATCACGCAGGAAGCGAGGGCGGCAGCCTCCCGCCTGCTGGCGGCAGGTTGAGCGCCACCCATGGCCCGTGCTCCTGTTCCCGTTGCCAATCTCAGCCCGCTGGAAGCTGCAGGAGAGCTGCAATCGCTGGCGCGGCAGCTTCAGGCGGCAGATCTCGCCTATCATGGCAATGATGCGCCTGAGCTGACAGATGCGGCATATGACGCGCTGAAGCAGCGTTTCGAGGCCATCCAGCAGGCCTTCCCTGATCTGGGGGCGCTGGCTGACCGGTCGGCGGCTGTGGGCGCGAGGCCATCCGAGAAATTCGCCAAGATTCGCCACAAGCGCCCGATGCTGTCGCTCGACAATGCCTTTTCGCCAGAGGATGTCGCGGATTTTGTCCAGCGCATCCGGAACTTTCTTGGGCTGGCCACAGATGCGCCTGTTGCCTTCACTGCCGAACCGAAAATCGACGGGCTGTCATTGTCGCTGCGCTACGAGAACGGTGCGCTGGTCAGCGCAGCCACACGTGGCGATGGCGAGGAGGGCGAGGATGTCACCATCAATGCCCGCACCATCCGTGACATTCCGCATCACCTGCGTGGCGCTAATGTTCCCGATGTGCTGGAGGTGCGCGGCGAGGTCTATCTGCGCCATGCCGATTTCGCCGCGTTGAACGCACGGCAGGAGGCGGCAGGCGAGAAGATCTTCGCCAATCCGCGCAATGCGGCAGCGGGTTCGCTGCGCCAGCTTGACCCGACCATCACCGCCGCGCGGCCGCTTGGGTTCTTCGCCTATGCCTGGGGCGAGGTGAGTCAGCTGATGGCGGAGACGCAATCGGGCATGGTCGCGGCCTTCGCGCGGCTGGGCTTTGCCACCAACCCGCTGATGCTGACTTGCCAGAGCGTCACTGAACTCGTGGCGCAATATCGCGCCATCGAGCTGCAGCGGGCGGGTCTGGGCTATGACATTGACGGCGTCGTCTACAAGGTGGACCGGCTGGACCTGCAGACGCGGCTTGGATTTGTGGCGCGTGCGCCGCGCTGGGCCATTGCGCATAAATTCGCTGCCGAGCAGGCCTTCACCGTGCTGGAAGGCATCGACATTCAGGTGGGGCGCACCGGCGCGCTGACGCCTGTGGCGCGGCTGAAGCCGGTGACGGTGGGTGGCGTGGTTGTCTCGAACGCGACGCTGCACAATGCCGATTACATTGCCGGTTTCGGCAAGGATGGCGAAATGCTGCGCGAGGGGCGCGACATCCGCGTCGGCGACACGGTCATCGTGCAGCGCGCGGGCGATGTCATTCCGCAAGTGGTTGATGTGGTCATCGACAAGCGCGCGGCTGGCGCCGAGCCTTTCCCGTTCCCGCATATCTGCCCATGCGACCTCAGAACCCCGGTGGTGCGCGAAGAGACAGTGACGGGCGAGGAGAGCAAGGTGCGCCGCTGCTCGGGCGAGTTTGCCTGCCCGCACCAGCGCATCGAGCATTTGCGCCATTTCGTTTCGCGCCGGGCCTTCGACATCGAGGGACTGGGCGAAAAGCAGATCAGCTTCTTCTTTGACAAGGCCCTTATCCGCGAACCGGCTGACATCTTCACGCTTGAGGCGCGCGATTCAGCGCCGGGCAATCTGCAGCGAATCCAGAACCTCGAGGGTTTTGGCGGCACATCCGTCGCCAATCTTTTCGCCTCGATCAACACGCGCAGGACCATCGGGCTGGATCGGCTGATCTATGGGCTGGGCTGCCGCCATGTCGGCGAAACCACGGCCAAGGTGCTGGCGCGCGGCTATGGCAGCTGGTCAGCGTTCGAGGAGGCCTGCCTCAAGGTTGTGGCTGGCGATGGTGAGGCGCGTGCCGAGATGGACGCGCTCGACCAGATTGGCGAGACGGTGATCGACGCGCTCGCCCGCTATTTCGGCGAGGGGCATAACCGCGCCATGGTCGATGCGCTGGTGGCGCAACTGGCGATCAGCGATGCCGAGCGGCCCGCCGCGCAATCGCCTGTGGTTGGCCAGACGGTCGTCTTCACCGGCGCGCTGGTGCGCATGACGCGTGACGAGGCC
>JAYWHQ010000178.1:0-4337 GCA_043777655.1 Allobosea sp.
TTCCTGCCCAAGGGCACCAAGGCAGGCTCGCTGCTGAATGGCCAGTCCAATTCGTCCAGCAACGGCACCGGCTCGATCAAGCGCTCTGAATCGCTGACCACCAATGTTGCTGCCGTCGTCAACCAGGTTCTGCCCAACGGCAACATGGTCATCGAGGGCAAGCAGGAAATCCGCGTCAATTTCGAAGTGCGGGAGCTGATCGTCGCTGGCGTGATCCGGCCTGAAGACATCGAGGCCGGCAACGAGATCGACTCCAGCAAGATCGCCCAGGCCCGCATTGCCTATGGCGGGCGCGGCCAGATCACCGATGTGCAGCAGCCGCGATACGGCCAGCAGGTGATGGACATCATCCTGCCATTCTGAACGACCGACATGCCCTTCCTTCCGTACTGGCAGCACGCTCCCCGCTTATCCCTGCCGGAACACCAGATGCTGCTTGCCTCCCGGCTGAGCAGCAGCAGGCCTCAGGACACGCTCCCCGCATACGTCCTGGCCCCGACAAGGCCCCGCGTCTCCCGCGCGGGGCCTTCGTGCGTTTTGCCGTCTGGACAACAAAAAAGGCCTCCCTCGCGGGAAGCCTCGATCATGGCAGCGATGCGCCAGCGCACTAGTCGTCGCGGAAGACGCGCTCGTTGCGCTCGTGCCGCTCCTGCGCCTCAAGAGTCAGGGTGGCGATGGGGCGGGCTTCCAGCCGCTTC
Organism: Allobosea sp.; assembly: GCA_043777655.1. GTDB lineage: Bacteria > Pseudomonadota > Alphaproteobacteria > Rhizobiales > Beijerinckiaceae > Allobosea. The sequence continues at coordinate 699 of JAYWHQ010000178.1, forward strand.
AGCGCGATCGGCTCACCGGTTTCTTCGCAAAAGCCGTAGGACCCATCATCGATGCGAGCAATGGCCGATTCGATCTTCGAGATCAGCTTGCGCTGGCGGTCGCGGGCGCGCAACTCGATGGCGCGATCGGTCTCGGACGAGGCGCGGTCCGCCAGATCAGGGTGATTTTCGTTCTCGGTCTGGAGTGCTGTCAGGGTTTCCTTGGCTTCGGCGAGAATGTCTTCCTTCCACGCAACAAGCTTGGAACGGAAATACTCCCGCTGCCGCTCGTTCATGAAATTCTCGTCATCCGAGGGGCGATATTCGGGGTTGAGCAACATCTGCTTTGTCGCAGACGATTTTTTGCCCGTTTTGCTGGTGGGACGCTGCATCAGACTCACTCTCCATCAACACGAGTTTGCGCGCTTATAGCGCCGCGCCGTGTGGCCATCAATCCGGATTTCGGCACATTTTTGTGATTGAGCGCGCGGCAATGTCCTAAAGATTTCAATTGACTGCGCATATCGGCGGCAGAAGGTCGATTTCAGGGCGCTTTGACCTGTTTCAAGCGGCTCATCGCCGCAGCGATATCGGCCTCTGCCAGGCGCGCGACCGGCCCACGGAAGTGGATCTGGTCAAAAAAGAACCCAGGCTCCTGCAAGGCGGGATGAGGCTGCGACCAGTCGACGAGCACGCGATCAGGGGCCGCAGCTGCGAATGCCGCCATGGCGGATCGGCAGGCCTCGAACGTGTCGGCGTCCTCCGTGCCGGGCAAAGGCAGCAATGTGTGAAAAACCGGAGGGCGCAGCAGGACGACCCGCTGCCGCCCCGGCCTGGCTTCAAGCGCTAGAGACAGCGCTTCAAGCGCAGGAAACCGGCCCGTTGCGTTCGGCACGCTGGCGCGGCCGCGAACATGCAGGGCTGCGCGTTTTGCCGGATCTGCCAGGGCGCTCTGCAGGGCCAGGTCGGTCTCGTTTTCCCAATAGCCGTCGGCGCGTGCCCGCGGAGCGTTGTTTCTTACAAGATAGTTGATGCGGTGCCAGCTCTGCTCCAGCGCATCGAACCTGATCAAGCCGCGCAGATATGCTGGCCATGCCGCCTCATAGAGCCAGAATGGGAAGGGCTTGTCATGCGTGAGCTCTTGTTCTGGTGCACACCAGTCGCGATCAAGTCCGATGACAAGCGCCGTGTCCTGCCCCTGCCGGTGCCGCAGGAACCAGTCGATCAGCACAAGCGTCTCGCGGGGCTTGGTGCCGGGCACGAAAAGCGACACGACTGACCAGCCTGTTGCCTGGCCCAGCAGATCGGGGCGCAGGCTCTGCATGCGGGAATTCCCGAAGATCGCCGCGTCGAACTGCAGGTCACGGCCACGGCTGGCATTTGCTGTGCGCGGGCCCTGCGGGCGGATGCCTGGCTTATCGAGAAAACCGGTGATCCCAAGAAACGCGGGCCGACCCCTGTCATAGGGGTCAAGCGCGATCATCAGCGCCAGTATCGTTGACAGCAAAGCAAGGCTGCCGCCAGCGAACACGGCCACGAAACGGCGCCAACCTGCCCTCTCAGAACTGGAAATAGATGAACTCATAGTTCTGGTCGTCACCGATCTTGAACAGGATAAGCACAAATGCGAGGGCGAAAACTGCAGCCAACCAAGGTCTTGGCGGCACTTTGTGCACCATTGCCCAGGCGGTCGGCCCGATCAGCGCAACGAGCGCAGCCAGCGCAATGGCCCGCCATTTGAAGCCACTGCCAATCGGCGCCAGGCCCAGCAGGCCTTTGTAGATCGCCAGGGCTGCATCGAAGCTGGTGGCCCGGAACAGCACCCAGCACATCGCAACGAACAGGAAGGTCAGTGCCCAGCCCAGCCAGTTCGGCATGGGCCAGCCCTGCCTGCGCCACAGCACGACGACACACAGCCCGACGCCATGGGCCGCGCCCCAGGCCACGAATGTCAGGCCTGCGCCATGCCACAGCCCTCCCAGCACCATGGTGGCGAACAGCGCCCAGATCTGCACCGGCAACCCGGCGCGTGAGCCGCCCAGCGGGATGTAGAGATAATCCCGCAGAAAGCGCGACAGCGTCATGTGCCAGCGCCGCCAGAAATCCTGCAGGCTGGTGGCGCGATACGGCGACTCGAAATTGGGGGGCAGCAGCACGCCAAACAGCAGCGCGATGCCCAGCGCCATGTCGGTGTAGCCCGAAAAGTCGAAATAGATCTGGAAGGTGAAGGCCAGCGTGCCCTGCCAGGCCTCGATCATGGTGATGATCTTTCCCTCGGCCGCCGCCTTGAAGACCGGGTTGGCGTATTCCGCCAGCGGGTCGCCGATCAGCACCTTCTTGATGAGCCCTGCGACCAGCAGCATCAGCCCGCGCGCCACCCGCTCCATCGCGTCGGGACGCAGATAAGGCCGCTCGTCGAACTGGTGCATGATCTCGCGCCAGCGCACCAGCGGCCCCGCCAGCACCTGCGGAAAGAACGCGATGTAGAGCGCATAGCGCACGAGATCGAAGCGCGGCGCCTCGCCCCGGCGCAGATCGGTCAGATACATCACGTGATGAAAAGTGAAGAAGGAGATGCCGAGCGGCAGCGCCAGCTCGAATTTCGGCGGATTCAATCCCGGAACAAATGCCGCCAGATCGCTGAAGAAATTGGCATATTTGAACAACGCCAGCACGGCGATGTTCATGACGATGGCCAGAGTGATGAGCACACCCTGCCTTGTGCGCACGAACACCTCGGCCAGCCACCAGTTGAGCCCGATGGAAAGCGCCATCAGCGGCACAAAGCGCCAATCCCAATAGCCATAGAAGGCAAAGGACAGCACCACGAGCAAGGGCAGCCGCCAGCCCGGCGCAAACCGCTCCGCCAGCCAGTGCAGCAGAAGCGCCGCAGGCAGGAAAGCCAGGAGGAAAGCAAAGGAGTTGAAGAGCATGCAGGGACCAGAGAAGCGATGCCTTAGCCCCTAGCCCGTTGAAGCCTCTGCGTCAGCAGGTTTTTGCCTCAGTGCAGGCGCATGGCCTCGTAGGGTTCAGTGTCGTCGAACAAACCTGTTGCTCGCAGCGCATTTCGGCTACGCTGAGAACACTGTCCAGTGTCCGCAGGATTTGCAGATAATGCCCGATGACATCGTCAAAGGCCCGGCGTCTTACTTTCCTTCGATCGAGAAAAAATACGGTCGTCCGATTTCTGAATGGAAGCAGATCGTTCGCGCTGCGCTTCCAGCGAGGCACGGGGATCTCGTCGCCATGTTGAAAGAGCGGCACGGGATGGGCCACGGGCACGCCAATGCCATTGTTGCCCATACAATCGCTGAGAAAGATCACTGAGTTGTGCCTTTGCCCAGGCTTCCGGTGACGGCGTGCTTGTTGCTGCAAAGCGCTCCCAAACGTCGGGTTTCTCGCGCGTGATGAACAAGGCAGCATGGCTTGGCTTGAAGTCTGCTCCCGAGAATGCCTAGTCTCCCCTCATGACAACCAACCCCACCCCCTTCGCCCTCGTCACCGGCGGCACCAGCGGCATTGGCGCTGGCGCGGCACTCGCGCTGGCCAAGGCCGGATATGACGTCATCGCGACAGGTCTCACCGCACGCGAGGTCGAGACGGCTCCCGCGCACGCCTCGATCCGTCATATGCAACTCGATGTCACCAATGACGCTTCGG
>JAYWHQ010000179.1:0-4330 GCA_043777655.1 Allobosea sp.
GAGGACATCACCTCGCAACCTGCCACCTGGGTGTTGCGCGATTTCCATTCACCCAACCTGATCTGGCTGGAAAGTCGCGAAGGCCATCGCAAGGTCGGGCTGATCGACTTTCAGGATGCTGTGATCGGTCACCCGGCCTATGATCTCGTCTCGCTGGGACAGGATGCGCGCGTGACCGTGCCTCCCGCATTGGAGCTGCGCCTGCTTGGCGCCTATGCGAGGATGCGCCGCGCCAATGATACGGATTTCGATCTGGCTGACTTTGCCCGCGGCTATGCCATTCTGGGTGCGCAGCGCAACACCAAGATCGCCGGCATTTTCGCGCGCCTCGACAAGCGTGATGGGAAGCCGGCTTATCTCAAGCATCTGCCGCGCGTGGAAACCTATTTGCGCCGCAATCTTGATCACCCTGCCCTGGCAGAGTTGAAGCAATGGCATGTCGAGTGGTTGCCAAGATTGTTCGAGGCGCCATGACCGCCCCCATGGCAAGGCATCGCCCAACCCATGCGATGGTTCTGGCTGCTGGTCTCGGCAAGCGCATGCGGCCAGTCACGGACAGGATCCCGAAACCGCTCGTCGCGATTGGCGGCAAGCCGATGCTGGACCATGCGCTTGATCGCCTCGCCGAGGCCGGCATCGGGACAGCGGTCGTCAACGTCCATTATCTGCCCGAGCAGATCGAGCAGCATGTCGAAGCCCGGACTGCACCGCGCATCCTGATCTCGGATGAGCGCGCGATGCTGCTGGAAACGGGCGGTGGTGTGAAGAAAGCGCTGCCTCTTCTTGGCAGCGAACCCTTCCTGCATGTCAATTCCGACTCCCTCTGGGTCGAGCGTGGCATCTCGAACATCGCGGCGCTGTGCGATGCCTGGCATGCCGATACCACCGACATCCTGCTGCTGATCGCAAGGCGTGAGGACAGCGTTGGTTTCGATGGCGCGGGTGACTTCCATCTGGCAGGTGACGGCACGCTTGCGCGGCGTGGCGCATCACCAACAGCACCCTATGTCTTTGCAGGCGTGGCCATCCTCAAGCCGCGCTTGTTTGTTGGCACACCCGAAGGCGCCTTCTCGCTGAACCTGTTGTTTGACCGCGCCATTGCCGCAGGCACCCTGAGAGGGCTTCCCTTGCAGGGGCGCTGGTTGCATGTTGGCACACCCGAGGCCATTGCCCCGGCCGAGGCGGCCTTTGCCGCCGCAAGCGGATAGCCGAACGTGACGCGCGACCGGCCCAACCTTTACACCATCGCCGCCGGTGTGCCCTTTCTCGAAACGCTGACCGAGGCGCTTGTTCGCAATGAGCTGGGGATCGCGGCCGACTGGGCCGACCCGGCAACGCTCGCCAGCACAACGATTTTTCTTCCCACCCGCCGGGCCGCGCGCGCGCTGACAAACCTGCTGGCCCATCAGGCGGGGGGGCAGGCATTGCTCCTGCCCCGCATCATTCCCATCGGCGATGTCGACGAGGCCGAGACCGGGATTATCCTAAGCCGTGCCATGGCGCACGCTGGCGACAATCTGCTCCCCATGGACCCGCTGGCAAGGCGGTTTGTCCTCTCCCAACTCGTTTTTGCCTGGGGCAGGTCCGCGAACCGTTCCCTGATCAAGCTCGATGGCAGCGAGCCAGACCTGGTTCCCAGCACATTCGCACAGGCGTTCGGCCTGGCAGGGAACCTCTCCGATCTACTTGACCAGATGCAGGTCGAGGGTATCGCCCTGGAGCGGCTGAAGGATCTTGATGCCGCGCGCTTCGACAAGATCTGGACTTTCATCACCAGTTTCTTTGATATTCTCGCCAGGACCTGGCCCATGATTCTGGCGGAGCGCGGACGCATTGACCCCGTCGCGCATCGCAATCTTCTGCTCGAGGCAGAGCGTCTTCGGCTTGAAACCGGTCAACTGGCGGGCCCGGTCATCGCAGCCGGTTCGACTGGCTCGCAACCTGTCACGGCGCGCCTGCTGGCGACGATTTCACGCCTGCCTAATGGCGCAGTCATCCTGCCTGATCTCGATACGCAAATGAGTGACGAAGCCTGGCTGGCCATGGCGGCCGAGCCCACACCCACCCATCCGCAAGCCTCGCTGCATCACTTGCTGCAGGTCATGCGCGGGGCGCGTGAAGAGGTCAGGTCCCTGGGCATGGCGACGCACGAGGCGGCGGCTCGGGCCATGGTGGTGCGGGCAGCCATGTTGCCGGCCGCGCACACGGCAGACTGGGCCGGCACGGTTGCTGCGTTGCCGGATGAAGTCGCCGCCGATGCGATGCGCGGGCTGGAGTTGATCGAGGCTGCCGATGAGCGTGAGCAAGCGCTGACCATCGCGCTGGTTTTGCGCAAGGCGCTCGAAAAGCCCGAAGCCACGGCAGCGTTCGTCACGCCCGATCGAGGCCTTGCCGATCGTGTGCGGGCAGAGCTCAGGCGCTGGAACATCAAGGCCGACGATTCGGCAGGAACGCTCCTTTCGCAGACGCGGACGGGCGAGCTTGCCCGGCTGGTCCTGCAGGTTGTGCTTGAAGGCTTCGAACCCAGGTCGCTGCTGGCCCTGCTGGCGCATCCATTTTGCCGGCTGGGTCTGCCCTCGGAGGAGATCGATCAAGGCGCCGCCGCGCTGGAGATTGGCATCTTGCGCGGCAACATCATCGGTTCGGGTTGGGACAGTCTCAGCGTGGCCTTGGCATCATGGCCTGAACGGCTGACGGCACATCGCGCACCCAGGGCCCGCAGGCGTCTGACAGAATCAGACCGCGTGCTGGCCGAACAGATCGTCGAACGGCTGGGCCATGCCACCTTGACCCTTCGGACCTGTCTGGAAGGGGGCACCAGAGTTGACTTTGCCCGAATGGCGCAAGCGCATGCCGAAGCGATGGCCGCACTCGTGCGCGCGCCAGAAGACGCCCCGGCGGTCAGCGCGAGCAAGGTCGAGGAGATTGAACGCGAGGCGCTGGACACGCTGCTGGGAGATATTGCCGCCCTTGATCCTGCAGATGCAGGCACAGGGCATGGGGCCGACTATCGCAGCGTCTTCCACATGCTCGCCAATGAGGCGACGGTCCGCAGGCCCTTCGCCGGCCATCCCCGCGTTCGCATCTGGGGTCTGCTCGAGGGGCGACTTCTCAGTGCCGACACGTTGGTGCTGGGCGGACTGTCGGAAGGGATATGGCCGCCTGCGGCCACGACCGAACCGTTCCTGAACCGGCCGATGCGGGCCGAACTCGGGCTGCACTCGCCCGAGCGGCGCATCGGCCAGACGGCACATGACTTCGTCCAGGCGGCCATGTCACCCCATGCCATCCTTGTGCGGTCCCTGAAGGAAGGTGGCACCGAGGCCATCCCCTCACGCTTCTGGCAACGCCTGAAAGCTGTGACGCCAAAACCGGTCTGGCAGGCGGCCCTGGCGCGCGGCCAGGGCCATATCCAGCTGGCGCGCGCGCTGGAGGCGACTGGCGAGCCCCGGCCCATCGCGCAACCCAGGCCAACGCCGCCTGCCCATTTGCAACCGGCGTCCCTGAGTGTGACCGAGATCGATACGCTCTACCGTGACCCTTATGCCGTTTATGCACGGCACGTGTTGAAGCTGGCCCCGCTTGAGCCGCTGCTTCATGAGCCAGGCGCATCTGACTTCGGCAACATGGTCCATCAGGCCGTCGCCGAACTCACCAGGGCCAGTCCGACGAGGCTTCCGCCCGATGCGCTGGCCTTGCTGGCGCAAGCTGGCGACCGGATGTTGCGCCAGCTCGAGCACAAGCCCGAAGTGCGTCCCTTCTGGGGGCCGCGCTTTCTCATGACCATGCAAGGTTTCATCGACCACGAGCAGCCGCTCTGGGAGAAGGTCAGCCATATGGTCGCCGAGTGTGATGCAGCAGCAGAGTTCCAGCTGGCCGATGGCAGCACGTTCAGGCTGAGGTGTCGTGCCGACCGGATCGAGATTCTGCGGAACGAGCGCCTCGCCATTGTCGACTTCAAGACAGGCACTGTTCCCAGCGCTGAAATGCGCAAGCAGGGTTTCGCCCCGCAGCTCTTTCTGGAAGCGGCATTGGCGCAGGTTGGCGCTTTTGGCGCAGGCGTTCCGCGTTATCCTGTTGCAGCGCTGGACTATGTTTCAATGAAGGCGAGCGAGGTGAAAAGGCAGGCTGCACTCGACCTGAAGGCAACTTCCGACGCGGCAAAGAAATCCGTGAAGAAAGGCGCACCCAGGCTGGCGCAGACCGTTCCCGACGTCGAGGACGATGGGGCTCCCCCTCCTGAGCAGGCTCTGGCTGACGAGGTGGCGAAACATCTGGCGCGCCTGCTGGAGCAGCTTGCGGAGCTCCGCGCGCAAACACGACCCTTCGC
>JAYWHQ010000180.1:0-4327 GCA_043777655.1 Allobosea sp.
CTCGCTGATGGGGAAGTCGCAAGCCAGCCGCTCCAGCCGGTCACGCAGCACGCCCTCCATGCCTTCGCCATTGCGCGCCGAGGTCAGCAGCGAAGCATATTGTGCGGGCGGGATGCCGAGGCCGAACAGGGCTGAAGGGCGCTTGGCCATCCATTTCACCGAAGCATTGCTGAAAACGGGCGCGATATGCTTGTCGAACAGCGCGCGCTGCTCGGCAAGATTGGTGGCGCCCAGCAACACATCCAGCCTCACGCGATAGAATTTGGCCAGCAGGTGGCCCGCACCAATGAAGAAGCCCAGTAGACCGTGGCGATAAAGCCGGTTGGCAAAATAGCCAATGCGGCGGCGGCCGCGCCAGTCGCGCCCTGTCCAGTAGGCGCGCGTCACCGGATCGACCTTGTCGCGCAGATAGGACTCGAAATCGGTGACATTGCTGGCGAGGTCCGCATCACCGAAGAAGCGGCGCAGCGCCGCATGATCCGGCAGATGCTGAACCGCCGCAACCTTGAGCTTGTTCAGCGCGATGTGGTGGGCGTTCAGGTCAACGGCGGTGATCGCGGCGGGGCTTGCGGTCAGATAGCTCATCACATTGCAGCCGCCGGATGCGATGGCGACGATGCGGTCTTCCGGCGTCAGCGCCAGCGCTTCCATGTCGATGACCGGGTCTTCCCAGATCTGGGCATAGACCAGCCCGCCAAAGACCAATGTGAAAAGACGGTCCTGCAACCCTCGCTTCGAAGTCAGTTTGCCGTGCTCGACAGCGCCGCGCAGGTTCTGGCGTGTGATGGCCTTGCCATCGGTTTCCGGTTGCCGCGAATGGGCAACCGCCGGTTCAGCCACTGTCTGCACGGGGAACACCTCGTCCGATGCCCACGATTCGCAATCGTGTCCCAGCACCAAGACCGCGCTAGGACGTTTGCATGACTGGTCAATGACGGGGCGGTGAAGGGTGTGTGACGGCGTTTGACAACCTTTGCCGTCATGGTCGGGCTTGTCCCGACCATCCACGCCTTTTCCTTTTTCTCATGCGACGGATGGTCTGACGAAAGACGTGGGTGCTCGGGACAAGCCCGAGCATGACGAGGGCTCCTTGGCGCAGCTTGCGTGCCTCATCCTAAACACCCATCCCGATCCTTCCCCAGCCCGGCAGCTTGATGGCTGGGCGGCGGACATCGATGCCTGCCACAAGCCCCAGGATGTTGATCTCGATTCCCTCGACCCATGCCGCACTGAGGCCAAGCGACCCCGCCAGTGAGACCTGTACGCCTGTGCCGCTGGGCGTCATTCCCGCAAAGAACAGCCCGCGCCAGTCCTTGCCGATGGCGGTGGGCAGGAGGGCGGGAGCAAGGGCCGGTTCAGCGCGCGCCAGATGGGCGATGAAGGTGTTCGAGTTTGGTCCCGGCCAGGCGATGTAGTCACCTGTTCGCCCATGCGGATAGCTGCGCACGGCAGCCTCGATTTGCGGAATGGCCGCCGCTGCCTCAGCGCCACGCAAGGTCAGCAGAATGGACGGATCATTGCCATACCAGCGCCCGTCCGGGACGCGCACATCGATGCGCACGGGGTTGCCCCAGCCAACCACGTCATAGCGCGTGTAGCGCCCCGCCCCGGCTGGCTTTACGACCGCCCAGCTGTGATGGGCGAAGATGCCGCGCCAGTTGCCGACACGCGCCGCCAGCACATGCACCACTGCTTCCGGGTCTTGTCGGGCAGACGGCAAAATGCCTGACGAGGACCAATCGGCTTGCGACCAGTTCGGCGACCAGCCGTTCAGCCGATAGGAAATTGCATGGCTGACGAGCGGAACAAGGAACAGCAGCAGGAAGCCGAGAAACAGCCTGGTTCGCAAACTCATCCCGGCGCGTTCCTGCTCACTCGATCCCCAGCTTCCGCTTCAGCATCTCGTTCACAACGCCCGGATTGGCCTTGCCGCCGGATGCCTTCATGATCTGGCCGACGAACCAGCCAGCCATGGATGGCTTTTCTTTGGCTTGTGCCACCTTGTCCGGGTTCGCGGCGATCACCTCGTCGATCACCTTCTCGATGGCGCCGGTATCGGTGACCTGCTTCATGCCGCGCGTCTCGACGATGGCGCGCGGATCGCCCCCTTCGCTCCAGACAATCTCGAACAGGTCCTTGGCGATCTTGCCGGAGATCACGCCTTCGCCGATCAGATCGACGATGCCGCCAAGCTGGTCTGGCGAGACCGGCGATGTGGTGACGTCGAGGCCTTCCTTGTTGAGGCGGCCGAACAGCTCGTTGATGACCCAGTTGGCCGCTGCCTTGCCGTCGCGGCCTTTGGCGACCGCCTCGAAATAATCCGCCTGTTCGCGCTCGGCCACCAGCACGGAGGCGTCATAAGGCGAGAGGCCATAATCGGCGATGAAACGCGCCTTCTTCACATCTGGCAGCTCGGTGAGACCCGATTTCAGATGGTCGACATAAGCCTGGTCGAATTCCAGCGGCAGCAGGTCCGGATCGGGGAAATAGCGGTAATCATGCGCCTCTTCTTTCGAGCGCATGGCGCGGGTCTCGCCCTTGGCGGGATCATAGAGGCGCGTTTCCTGATCGATCTTGCCGCCATCCTCGATGATCGCGATCTGGCGGCGCGCTTCGACATCGACAGCCTGCCCGATGAAGCGGATGGAGTTGACGTTCTTGATCTCGCAGCGCGTGCCGAAATCATCGCCGGGACGGCGCACCGAGACGTTGACGTCGGCGCGCAGGTTGCCTTTCTCCATGTCGCCATCGCAGGTGCCGAGATAGCGAAGGATGGTGCGAAGCTTCGTGACATAGGCCTTCGCTTCGTCTGCCGAGCGCAGGTCCGGCTTGGAGACGATCTCCATCAGCGCCACGCCGGAGCGGTTGAGATCGACAAAGCTCATGGTCGGGTGCTGGTCATGGATCGATTTGCCGGCATCCTGCTCCAGATGCAGCCGCTCGATGCCGACCGTGATCTGCTCGGTGGCTGAGACATCGACGATGACCTCGCCCTCGCCAACGATGGGGCTCTTGAACTGGCTGATCTGATAGCCCTGCGGCAGATCTGGATAGAAGTAGTTCTTGCGGTCAAAGGTCGAGCGCAGGTTGATCTGCGCATTCAGGCCAAGGCCCGTGCGCACAGCCTGCGCCACGCATTCGGCATTGATGACCGGCAGCATGCCCGGCATCGCCGCATCGACAAGGCTGACATGGGAGTTGGGCTCGGCGCCAAACGCCGTCGAGGCGCCGGAAAACAGCTTGGCGTTGGAGGTGACCTGCGCGTGGATTTCGAGACCGACAATGATCTCCCAGTCGCCGGTGGCGCCCTTGAGGAGCTTCTTGGGGTCGGCAGGGCGCGAGTGCATGTCCATGGGAGCGTTCTTTGGCAAACCGGTGTCAGGAAAGATCTGACACCGGGGTAGTGCCTCAGACGCTTGCGTTCAAGCGAATCTGGCAGGGCAGGGCGATTTCTGCCCTGCCCATCGGTTCAGTTCACTTTTGACCAAGACACCGAGCGGCAGATCAGGCCACCGAACACGCAGCCAGCCGTGGTCAGAGCCCCGCCGCTGACGCTCATGGTGCCGGAATAGGTCTTGCCGTCTTCGGGGTTGAAGGCGGAACCCTTCCATTTGCCGGCACCATCCGGCTTCATGTCGTAGAACACGCGCTGGCCGACCTTGGAGGGGCTGGCAGGGTCCTTGACCCAGGCAACGGTTCCGCAAAGCGCGTCGCCGCACTTGCCGATGCGCACGCGCGACGCGCCGTTCTCGCGCAGCCAGGTGCCGGTGGCGTCCTGCGCGAAAGCCGCGCCCGAAACCAGCAGCAGTCCTGCGCCGATGATGGTGCGTGCTGCGAGGCGATGAATGCGTGTCATGTTGTCGTTCTCCCTGAAAAAGGCCCGTTGCTCCGGGCTCATGGCTGCAGGCTAAACGAGCTTTTGCGCCTGTGGAAGGGGCAAGGTTGGTGCGCGATTTCCATCGATGCGATTTCGGCCATTCCGTCGCAAGGTAAAGCGATCTTTAAGCCGATCATTCAAACCTGCCAGTATGACCATTGATATCATTTCGAAATTCGACCTGAACGCATGAATCATCGGTTGATTTAACGTTTCCGTCATTTTTCGTTGAGGGACGATTCATCTCAAGTTTTAGGAGAATTTTCGAAGCATTTGATCGAATCTCAGGTCATCAGCTGCGGCAAGAAAACAGCAGCGACAACGACTTGAAAACAGTGGAGTAACGACAAATGGCACGTATGGAAATGATGGCAGTTCCCGCCGCAATGAGCATCCCGGCGCAGGCTTCGGCCGAGGCCTATTACGAGCTTGGCCTGATGTATTCGGCAG
>JAYWHQ010000181.1:0-4321 GCA_043777655.1 Allobosea sp.
ACTTCCGGACTCACTGGGAGCACTGGTCGGCGATGATGGCCTTGCTTTCGGGCCCGACCGGCAGGCTGCGCGGCGGGACGTCTTGCTGGACATCTTGCGTCGGCGCCGACCGCACATCCTGCTGACAGAGGCGTTCCCCTTTGGTCGACGTGCCATGCGCTTCGAGTTGATGCCATTGCTGGAGCAGGCCCGGCATTGCGATGTGAAAATCATCGCCTGTTCGATCCGCGACATCCTGCAACGGAGCCTCAAACCCGGTCGGGCCGAAGAGGTTGTGCGCATTGTCGAGCGCCATTTCGATCTTGTCCTGTGCCACGGCGACGAAGAAACCACACCGCTCTCGGCAAGTTTCCCGCTCGCAGACCAGATTGCAGGACAAACTGCCTATACGGGCCTCGTGGGTTCGGAGCCTGTGACGACACCGGTCAAAGAACATGCAGTCATCGTGTCTGCGGGGGGAGGGGCGGTGGGTGACGCGCTCCTGCACGCTGCCATCGCGGCCAGACCGCTCACGCCGCTTGCGACCTCATCGTGGCTTGTGGTCAGCGGGCCCAACATGAGCCCGGCCTCCCATTCCGCGCTCACAGATCGCGCCGCACCAGGGCTTGAAATCCGTGGCTTTGTTAATGACCTGCCCGCGCGGCTCATGGGTGCGCGGCTGTCGATTTCTCAAGCGGGCTACAACACTGTGGCCGAGATCGCGAGCGCGGGCTGCGCTTCGGTGCTGGTGCCCTACGAGCAGGGCGGAGAAACCGAACAACTCACGCGCAGCTTGCAATGCGAGGCACGCGGACGGGCCATCTGCCTGCGCGAGGCCGATCTGAACCCGCGCGCCCTCGCAGATGCGGTAGCTCGCGCATTGGCCTTGCCCACGAGGCAGTCCGATACGGGTTTCGGGGGCGCGGGCAGAACAGCTGCACTGTTGCTTTCTGCGCTGGCCGGGAAGGTTTAGCCTGCCGTTGCTGCGATCGCGTGAGGGCCGTTGGCCCTAGATCGCCAACTCATGGATCTCGCTGTCCTCTGGGCGGTTGACGCGATCCGGGCGTGCCGAGCGGTCGATGGCTTCCACATGAGAGACATGCGCGCCGCAATAGGTCTGGCAGGCTTTTGGAGCCGCTGAATAGCTTGGCCACAACCCTTCCAGCTCTGCCCATGCATCGGATTCCAGAATTTCGAAGATCGTTTTCCTGTTCAGGTCGAACGCATCCCGGCGATGGTTGAACCAGTCATCCATCGACTGGATTTCACAAGAGGTGCAGGGGAACAGGAAGCCAGTCGCCGTGATCGCGATGTTCTTGCCCGAGATGCATTTGGGCTTGATGACCAACTGCTCGTTGATGACTTCACGGTCTGATGACTGCACCTGCGCCATGGACTGACGGTTGCGCGAGGCAACGCCGATGAAGCGATTCTCGACCGGGGCCAACGCATCGATCTGCCGGAAACGCGAGCTCTTCTTGAAGATGATCGACTTGATGCCGATCGAGGCTGCGAGGGCCTTGGCATCGTCAAGCTGGTGTTCGTTGTGTTTGAAAACAATGAATTTCCACGTCGTCCTGACCCGGGGCGCGCAAAAACGCATGGCCCATTCGATGTCGGCCCAGCGCGCATTCTTGCGGTAGATGTGGTTGGTGTCTTCAAGTCCATCGACCGAAAATGTGATCGAATCCTGTGGCGTGAGGATGCCCAGCGTCGCTTCCCACCACTCTTTCGAGCGGAAGCTGCCATTGGTCTCCAGCTCGATGCGCAACCCGGCTTCCTTCAGGTAGGCCAGCACGCCATGCAGGTTCTTGTGGTAGATGGAATCCCCCACCGCACCGCACAGGTTGACCTTCAGTCCGGCGAGTTCCTCGCGCCGCTCAAGCGGAAAGGCGTTCTTCAGCACATCAAGGCTGATGTCGCGCGGGTTCTTGCGGATAAACGCGTTGTCTGTACGCGCGCATTCCGAACAGGCGAGCACGCAGCGATTCGTCGGCTCGATGTTGAAACTGCGGATACGGTACTGATCCATGAATTTCATGTGCAGACCTTGACGTGTAAAGGCCGGATGCCGTGCGAGACAAAAGCCTGCGCGCAGCGGTTGAGCGCCAATATGCCTGCATGCGGCAAACCTGCCAAGTATCTGTGTTTCGCTGCACATCTTCGGGGCCCTGCGCAACGGCACACCAAGGAACGTGCTGTTTGCGGCGCGTCGAGGGCCATGTTGGCTGAAATGCGGAATGTCATTGCGGCGGTCGTCTGGCATATCGGCAGATGGCGTCAAGCCCGCGCATGACGGCGTCATGTGACGCGCAACGCACAACCCTTCGCGGCGCAGTGCGACATATGTCCCGCGCTGAATTCAGGGCCATGTTGACGTGGACAGTGCAACAGAGTTCGCGCATAAAACGCCCATTCTTGAGTGCACATCTGGGAGCGGCTGCAATGATGCGTTTGACCTTGGGGACGGCGCGCGCGAGTCTTTGTGCTGTGGTGCTGATGGCGCCGCCTGCCCTTGCGCAAGGTGGCCTTCCTCCCCCGGCGGTGCAGGTGGCTGCGCCACTGGCTCAGCGCATCCAGCTGTGGGACGAGTATACGGGCCGCTTTGAGGCTTTCGAGCAGGTTGAAGTCCGCGGGCGCGTGTCAGGCTATGTCGACAAGGTCCATTTCCGCGATGGCCAGATCGTCAGGCGTGGCGAGACGTTGTTCACGATTGATCCGCGTCCGTTCGAGCTGGCTCTTGAGGCAGCGCGTGCCGAAGTTGCCCGCTCCCGGGCGCAGGTGCAGCTTGCGGAGAATGAGGTGGAGCGCGCCGAAGGCCTCGTGCGCAACCAGACCATCACAGCCCGCGATGTCGACCAGCGCCGGGCCAATCTCGCGATTGCGCGCGCCGCGCTGCTCGCCTCTGACGCCAACCAGAAGACTGCCGCGCTCAACGTGGAATGGACCGAGGTCAAGGCCTCGACCGAAGGCCGCATTTCAGACAAGCGCGTCGATGTCGGGAACCTGATCTCTGGCGGCCAGTCGAGCGCGACACTGCTGACCACGATTGTCCGGCTTGATCCGATCCATTTCACTTTTGACGCTTCGGAGGCTGATTATTTGCGCTATTCGCGGCTCTTTGCGGCCGGGCAGCGACCGGCCGGGCGCGACACGCCCAATCCCGTGCAGGTCCGCCTTGCCGACGAGCGTGAATGGACACGGACAGGCCGCATGGATTTCGTCGACAATGCGCTGAATGTGCGCTCCGGCACGATCCGGGGCCGCGCGGTGTTTGACAACAAGGACACGCTGCTGACCCCGGGAACCTTCGGTCGCATGCGTCTTTGGGGCGGCGACGCCGATGCGCTGCTGGTGCCCGATTCCGCGATTGTGGCCGATCAGGCACGCAAGATCGTGCTCACGGTCGGTCCCGAAAACAAGATCGTGCCAAAAGTCGTGATCCTGGGGCCCATGGCGAATGGTTTGCGGGTCATCCGCGAAGGCATCACCCAGCAGGACCGGATCGTGCTCAACGGGCTGGCCAACCCGATGGTGCGGCCCGGCGCAGCAGTCAATCCGCAGCCCGGCCAGATCGCCGCAACCAACTGACCGGCGGCACACAGCATGCGTTTGGCTCATTTTTTCATCGACCGTCCGATCTTTGCGGCCGTTCTCTCGATCATCATCTCGATTGCCGGCGCGATCACGATGCGAGGCCTGCCAATCGCGGAGTATCCCGAGATCGCGCCGCCGACCGTCAGCATCACGGCGACCTACCCGGGGGCCGACGCGAAGGTGATCGCGGACACCGTTGCCACCCCGATCGAGCAGGAGGTCAATGGCGTCGACAACATGCTCTATATCAACTCGCAGTCGACCGGCGACGGGCGGCTGTCGATCAACGTGGTGTTCAAGCCGGGCACCAACATCGACCAGGCGCAGGTGCTGGTGCAGAACCGCGTTGCGGTGGCAGAGCCGCGCCTGCCTGAGGATGTGCGCCGTCTCGGCGTCACGGTTCGCAAGGCCTCGCCCGATCTGATGATGGTCGTGCACATGATTTCGCCGGATGGCTCACGCGACCAGCAGTATATCTCGAACTACGCCACGCTTTACGTGAAGGATGTTCTGGCCCGGGTCGATGGCGTTGGCGCGCTCAACGTTTTTGGTGCGCGCGACTACTCGATGCGTGTCTGGCTTGATCCGGGCAAGATCGCAGCGCGGAACCTGACCGCAAGCGAGGTGGTGGCTTCCTTGCGCGCCGCCAACCTGCAGGTTGCCGCTGGTGCCATCAACCAGCCGCCTGCAGCCGCGCCCGGTGCCTTCCAGCTTGCCGTGCAGACGCAAGGACGCCTCACTGATC
>JAYWHQ010000182.1:0-15585 GCA_043777655.1 Allobosea sp.
GTTGACCGGGTCCGCCGCTTCTGGCGCGCACCCCGCATGGCGCAGCGCGAGGGGCTCAAGGCGGTCGCCATGCTCGATGCTGTCGCCAGCGGAAACATCCGGGCGCTCTGGGTGATGGCAACAAACCCGGCAGCCTCGCTGCCGCGCGCCGACCATGTGCAGGCTGCCATGCGCGGGCTTGACCTGTTCATCGTGTCCGAGGTCGTGCTCTCGAATGACACGGTGGCCGCTGGCCCGCACTACATCCTCCCGGCCGCCGCCTGGGCCGAGAAGGACGGCACGGTGACAAACTCCGAGCGTCGCATCTCGCGCCAGCGTGCGTTCCTGCCGCCGCCGGGCGAGGCGAGGCCGGACTGGTGGATCATTGCGGAAGTGGCGCGCCGCATGGGCTTCGGCGAAGCCTTTGGCTATGCAGGCGCTGTCGATATCTACCGAGAGCATGCCGCACTGACGGCCTTCGAGAATGAAGGCACGCGCAGCCTCGACATTGGCGCTCATGCCAGCATCGGCGCTGCGGCTTTTGACGCGTTGACGCCCGTGCAATGGCCGCTCAAAGCAGGCCAGCAGGTAGGTGCGCCACGCCTGTTTGCCGATGGTGGCTTCTTCACACCGGACCGCAAGGCAAGGATGGCGCCCCTTGCTATGCCCGCCTTGGCGGACGGGCAAAGCGAGGCGCTGCCCTATCTGCTCAACACGGGGCGCGTTCGCGATCACTGGCACACCATGACGCGCACGGGCTTGAGCCCGCGCCTGGCAGCCCACATTGCCGAGCCGCTGCTCTGGGCCCACCCTGATGACATCTCGAAAGCGGGCCTGCGCGATGGGGGTTTTGCCCGTGTCAGCAATGCCCATGGCAGTACGATCCTGAAGGTCAAGGCCGATCCTGGTGCGCAACCCGGCTCGGTCTTTGCGCCGATTCACTGGTCAGGCGAAACCTCGTCCCATGGCCGTATCGGGGCGGCGGTGCAGGCTTTTGTCGATCCATTCTCCGGACAGCCCGAGATGAAGGCGACTCCCTCCGCGCTGGCGCCCGTTCAGTTCTCGTCGCGCGGCTTCGTGCTTTCACGCGAGCAGGTCCGGCTGCCAGATGGTACATGGTGGGCGCAGGTCGCCATCAGCGAAGGGCAGGGGCTTCTGTTTGCCAGCGATGCGTCTCTTGACGGTTGGCAACAGGCGATGCGCGCCCATTTCGTCGGCTGCGAACTGGTGGAGTTGATGGACTTGCGCGCGGGTGTCTATCGCCTGGCCGCCGTGCGGAACGAGGCGCTGGTCGGCGCCGTCTTCATCGGGCCGGACCATGACGCACCGGTCTGGGATGCGGTGAAAGTGTTGTTTGGCCAACCGTCACTGACGCCGCGCGAGCGCAGCGCTGTGCTGTCGGGCCGCTCGCTCGATGGCGTTGTCGATGTCGGAGCAACTGTCTGTGCCTGCTTTGGCGTCGGACTGAATGCGATCCACGAGGCCTTCCGCAGCAAGGCAGCAGCAAGCCCGGACGATATTGGCCGCATGCTGAAAGCGGGAACGAATTGCGGTTCCTGCCTGCCGGAAATCCGCCGCATCGGTCTGGCGTCAGTGCAGGCAGCCTGAAAAGGAGGCAGGCGCAAGAACGTCTGTTTTTTAGGCAAGTGCTGGCGCTTTGTGCGCTGCACAATCGAACGGCACTGGCCGTTCCACCGAGAATGGGCGTTTCGGGCCCGTTTCCGGTCATTTCCCGGAGATTCGGCCATGGGCGCGGCCACGCACCGACTTGGCACGGTATTTGTTAGTGAGAGGTAGACCCGCAGTCAGCGCTGACCGTGTGGAAACGAAATCGATCAGCAAAGCCGCTGTGGTGCGAAGGGCCTCTGGTCGCTTCGCCCTGGCGGCTTTTGCTTTGCAGCAGACTTCGGACCTGGAGGCATCATGACGGCGAGAGCACTGAAAGTCGTGTCAAGCACGGGAGAGACAGCGGTGAACGCACCCATCCAGCACGCCAAGGGCGCGATTGTCGCGTTGCCTGTTGCCAGCAAGCCTGTGACAGAGCGGCTGCGCCCCTTTGTGCAGTCCGTCCTCGTTACAGTGATCCCGCCCTTGGTGACGCTCGCGCTCATCCTGCTGGTCTGGCAAATCGCGACGTCCGGCCCGCAATCGGCCCTGCCATCGCCCACCCGTATTTGGGCCGAGGCGCGCGATCTGATCGTCGAACCGTTCTTCTGGAATGGCAGTCAGGACATTGGCCTCGGCTGGCGCGTGCTGACATCCCTGCAGCGTGTGGCCATCGGCTTCAGCCTTGCCGCTGTCGTCGGCATCCTTGTGGGGGCGCTCATCGGCCAGTCGGTCTGGGCCACGCGCGGGCTGGATCCGATCTTCCAGGTGCTGCGCACTGTGCCGCCCTTGGCCTGGCTGCCGATTTCGCTGGCGGCTTTCCGGGATTCGAGCCCGTCAGCCATCTTCGTGATCTTCATCACGGCGATCTGGCCGATCATCATCAACACGGCGGTCGGCATCCGCAACATTCCACAGGACTATCGCAATGTGGCGCAGGTGCTGCGGCTCAACCAGATCGAGTTCTTCTTCAAGGTGATGCTGCCTTCGGCTGCGCCCTACATCTTCACCGGCCTGCGCATCGGCATCGGCCTGTCGTGGCTGGCGATTGTGGCGGCGGAAATGCTGACAGGCGGCGTCGGCATCGGCTTCTTCATCTGGGATGCATGGAACTCCTCGCGCCTGCCCGACATCGTCGTGGCGCTGCTCTACATCGGTGCCGTCGGCTTTGTGCTCGACAAGATCGTGGCCGGCATCGGCCAGTTCATCACCCGCGGCACCGCGTCAAGCTGAGGAGCTGGAACCATGACCACCACAAAATCAGCGACGCCGTATCTGAAGCTCGATCACATCGACAAGACCTTCCAGCGCGGCTCAGCCTCGACCGAGGTTCTGAAGGACATCAACCTCACCATCGGCAAGGGTGAATATGTCTCGATCATCGGCCATTCCGGCTGCGGCAAGTCCACCCTGCTGAACATCATCGCTGGGCTGACACCGGTGACAGCGGGCGCGGTGCTGCTGGAAGACCGCGAGGTCAACTCGCCGGGCCCGGAGCGCGCCGTCGTGTTCCAGAACCATTCGCTGCTGCCCTGGCTGACGGTCTACGAGAACGTCTCGCTTGCCGTGAACAAGGTGTTCGGCTCGACCAAGTCCAAAGCCGAGCGCCATGACTGGATCATGCACAATCTTGATCTCGTGCAGATGGGCCATGCCAGGGACAAGCGCCCCTCGGAAATCTCCGGCGGGATGAAGCAGCGCGTCGGCATTGCGCGCGGCCTGTCGATCGAGCCGAAAATCCTGCTGCTGGACGAGCCGTTCGGCGCGCTCGATGCGCTGACGCGCGCGCACCTTCAGGATTCAGTGATGCAGATCCACGCCTCGCTCGGCAACACGATGATCATGATCACCCATGATGTTGACGAGGCAGTGCTGCTGTCTGACCGCATCGTGATGATGACAAATGGTCCCTCGGCCCGCATCGGCGATGTGCTGGATGTGAAGCTGGAGCGCCCGCGCAAGCGTCTCGATCTCGTCGCTGACCGAACATACATCTCGGCGCGTGAATCGGTGCTGAAGTTCCTCTACGAGCGCCACCGCTTTGTCGAAGCAGCCTGATCCGTCCGATGAGTGACGACTTCACGCCAGACCAGAAGCGCTATCTCGAAGGCTTCATGAGCGGCCTGCAATCCACGCGCGCTGCGCGCGGGCTGGGGCCGATCGGGGGCGCGGCTGTGGCGTCCGGCAGCGCCGCTCCGTCAGGCCCGGACAAGGAGCATCTCGAGGCCCAGGATGCGACCGTGGCGGTCGGCAAGAAGCTGGTCGATCAGGAAAAATGGAAGCGTGAGGAGCATCCTTTTGATGCCTATTCACGCTTCAAGGCGCAGGCGAAGGCGGGCACGTACCCGAAGCCCGAGGACAACTTCCGCTGGCGCTATCACGGGTTGTTCTATGTGGCGCCAGCGCAGAACAGCTATATGTGCCGTCTGCGCATCCCCAATGGCATTCTCAACGCCTGGCAGTTCGAGGGCGTGGCCGATCTGGCTGAGAAGCATGGCGGCCCCTACACACATGTGACCACGCGCGCGAACCTTCAGATCCGCGAGATCACGGCTGAACACGCGCCGGACCTGATCGAAGGGTTGGCCGATCTCGGCCTCACCGCCAAGGGCTCGGGCGCGGACAACATCCGCAATGTCACAGGCACGGCGACGGCGGGAATCGACCCGCATGAGTTGCTCGACACGCGCCCCCATGCGCGCGCCTGGCACCACCACATCCTGAATGAGCGGGCGCTTTATGGCCTGCCGCGCAAGTTCAATGTGGCCTTTGACGGCGCAGGCGCCATCGCCACGCTGGAGGACACAAACGACATCGGCTTTCAGGCCATCGAGGTCATCGCGGGTGCCGAGATCGACGGAAAGCCCGTTGCGCCCGGCATCTGGTATCGGCTGGCTCTGGGCGGCATCACCGGCCACAAGGATCTGGCGCGCGACACGGGCGTGATCGTGGCGCCTGATGACGCTGTCTCGGTCGCTGATGCCATCGTGCGCGTGTTCACAGCATCAGGCGATCGGACCAACCGCACCAAGGCGCGCCTGAAATATGTGCTGGACGCCTGGGGCTTCGACAAGTTCATTGCAGAGGTCGAGACAAGGCTGGGCCGCAAGCTGACGCGCATCGAGCCGCGCTTTGTTGAGCCACGGCCCATCTATGACCGGCAGGCGCACATCGGGGTGCATGCCCAGAAGCAGCCGGGCCTGAACTGGGTCGGCGTGGCGCTGCCCGTCGGCAAGCTGACAGTGGCGCAGATGCGCGTTATTGCTTCGCTGGCGAAACAATGCGGCGATGGCGATATCCGGTTGACGGTCTGGCAAAACCTGCTGATCTCCGGCGTGCCTGACGCCAAGGTGACCGATGTCATCGACCATCTGAAAGCCGCAAGGTTAGGTGCGGAAGCCACATCCATCCAGGCCGGTCTCGTCGCCTGCACCGGTGCCACGGGCTGCAAGTTTGCCGCCGCCCACACGAAGGAAGATGCGCTGGCAATTGCCGCCCATGTCGATGCGCGGATGACCATGGACAGGCCCATCAACATCCATCTGACCGGCTGCCACCATTCCTGTGCGCAGCACTATATCGGCGATCTGGGGCTGATCGGCGCCAAGGTGTCGGTGAACGAGGAGGGCGACACGGTCGAGGGTTATCACATCCTGATCGGCTTCGGCACGGATGGCGGCATGGCGAGGGATTTCATGCCGAATGTGAAAGCGGAAGATGCGCCCGCCACCGTCGAGAAAATCCTGCGGGCCTACCAGACCCATCGTGCAAACGCTGAAGAGACCTTCGTCGCCTTTGCCCGTCGCCATGAACCCGAGGCGCTGAAGGCACTGGTGGAGGCGGGAGAATGACTGCACCGATCGACATGCCCGCCAAGCCGCCCATCGTGCAGGTGCTGCCTGAAAGCGCGCCGTTCAATGACGAGCAGCGCTCCTGGCTGAACGGTTTCTTTGCCGGCATTCTGGCTATCGACAATGCGGGCGTAACGCCGCTTTCGGCCAGCCAGAACCAGGCCGTGATGGCGGATGCGCAGGATGATGCTGCACCCTGGCATGATCCCGCGATGGAGCTGCCCGAGCGCATGGCGCTGGCTGAGGGCAAGCCCGTTCGCCAGAAGCTCTTTGCCGCGATGGCGCAGCAGGATTGTGGCCAATGCGGCTATCTCTGCGAGACCTATTCCGCTGCCATCGCCGAGGGCAAGGAGGCGCGCCTGAACCTCTGCGCGCCCGGCGGCAAAGACACGCTGCGCATGCTGAAAAAGCTGACAGAGGAGGTGGGTGCCGCGCCTGCTGCCATCAGCGATACGGCTGTCGCGCCCGCTGGCCCGGCAGGTCGCTCGCGCGAAAACCCGGCGCAGGCGCGCTTTCTCAGCCGCCGCCTGCTCAACGGCACAGGCTCCGAGAAGGAGACCTATCATGTCGAGTTCGATCTCACTGAGGCCGGGCTCGACTATGTCGTGGGCGATGCCTTCGGCATCATTCCCGCCAATGATCCGCGTCTGGTCGACAGCATCATCGCGCTGATCGGCGCGCGCCCTGAAGCACCGGTCAATGGCAAGACTTTGCGTGATGCGCTGGTGTCCGATGTCGATCTGGGCCCCGCGCCCGATGGTCTCTTCCAGCTGATTTCCTACGTGACCGGTGGCGAGAAGCGGCTGAAAGCCAGGCAACTGGCGTCCGGTGAAAATCCGGATGGTGATCTCGACCGGCTGGACGTGCTGGGCACGCTGCACAAATTCTCGGGCCTGCGCTTTTCGCCCGAGGCCTTTGTCGAGGCGCTGGAGCCACTTCAGCCCCGGCTCTATTCCATCTCGTCTTCGATCAAGGCCAATCCGGGCCGTGTCTCGCTGACTGTCGATACGGTGCGCTACAGGATCGGCCAGCGCGGACGCGTCGGTGTCGCCTCGACCTATCTGGCCGAGCGCGTGGCCGAGGGCGATGCTGTTGCGGCCTATGTCCAGCGCGCCCATGGCTTCGCCCTGCCTGAAGACCTGACAAAACCAGTCATCATGGTGGGTCCCGGCACCGGCGTCGCGCCCTTCCGCGCCTTCCTGCAGGAGCGGGCGGCAACGCGCGCGCCGGGCAAGAACTGGCTGTTCTTCGGCCACCAGCGCCGCGCCAGCGATTTCTACTATGAGGACGAGTTCAATGCGCTGAAGGATCAGGGCACGCTCACGTCGCTGACACTGGCGTGGTCGCGCGATGGCACCGAGAAAATCTATGTGCAGGACCGCATGCGCGAGCGCGGCGCAGAGCTCTGGGCATGGCTGGAGCAGGGCGCGCATTTCTATGTGTGCGGCGATGCCAAGCGCATGGCAAAAGATGTCGAGCGCGCCATGGTCGATGTTGTGGCAGCCCATGGCGGACACACGACAGACGAAGCCGTGGCCTATGTCGCAGCCCTGAAGAAGGCCGGGCGCTATCAGGCGGATGTTTATTGAGATGACGCTGAAGCTGACATCAGACACTACATCTTCGCCCCGCCAGCCTGTCGAGACACGCCCCGGACGCATGGCACCGATGGCACGGCTTCCGGTGTTCTTTGCGCTGAAGGGCAAGCGGGCACTGCTGGTGGGTGGCTCTGCCGGAGCGGCATGGAAGGCAGAGCTGCTGGCCGCGACCGGTGCGGATATCCTCGTGATCGCGGGCGAGGTTTCTGACGAGATGCGTACTGTCGTGGCCGATCCGCCAGCGGGCACCATCACGCTGATCGAGCGCAGCTGGCTGGCCGATGATCTCGCGGGGATGTCCATCGCCATTGGCGACATTGAGGGCGAAGCCGAGGGCATGGCCTTCGTTGCGGCAGCGCGCGTGGCTGGCGTGCCGGTCAACGTCATCGACAAGCCGCCGCTCTGCGATTTTGCCTTTGGCTCCATCGTCAACCGCTCGCCACTGGTGATCGCGATTTCGACTGATGGGGCGGCTCCCGTTTTCGGACAGGCCATCCGGGCCAAGATCGAGGCGATGCTGCCGCAAGGCCTGGCTGGCTGGGCACAGGCCGCGCAGAAATGGCGCCCTTCCGTTCAGGCGCTGGGCCTCTCCTTCCCGCGTCGTCGCCGCTTCTGGGAGCGGTTCACTGAGCGCGCCATGGGCCGTCCGCAGGAAGCACCTTGCATGATCGAGCGCGAGGAGCTGCTGCTTGCGAGCGAGACCGATCTGGTCTCGCCCGAGACAGGGCATGTCACGCTGGTGGGTGCCGGGCCGGGTGATCCCGAGTTGCTCACGCTCAAGGCCGTTCGCGCGCTGCAGGCGGCTGACGTGGTGCTGTATGATGACCTCGTCTCGCGCGAGGTGCTGGAGTTTGCGCGGCGCGAGGCCCGCACCATGCTGGTGGGCAAGACGGGCCATGGCCCCGCCTGCCAGCAGCACGAGATCAACGCGCTGATGGTTTCCCTCGCCAGCCAAGGCCGCCGCGTCGTTCGTCTGAAATCGGGCGATCCGATGGTGTTTGGGCGCGCGGCCGAGGAGATCGCGGCTTGTGACTCGGTCGGCATCACGGTCGAGGTCGTGCCTGGCATCACCACGGCGCAGGGCGCTGCCGCCCGTCTGAAGCGCTCGCTCACCCATCGTGACCACGCCCAGCGCGTCCAATTCGTCACCGGCCATGCCCGCGACGGCCAATTGCCGGACACACTCTCGATGCGCGATCTGGCGGACCCCAAGGCGTCGACGGTGGTCTATATGCCGCGCAAGACGATTGCCGCGATGGCCAGCCGGATGATGGCGGAAGGTCTCAGTGCCAGCACGCCAGTCGTTGCCATGGTCAGCGCCACACGGACAGGTGAAGCCAAGGTCGAGGCGACGCTTGGCACCATCGCTGAGGCCATCAAGGCTTTGCCCGAGAAGGGCCCGCTGATCGTGATGATCGGGCAGGCCTTTGCCGTGCCCTCACTTCAGGCTGCTGGCGAGGAAGCCTTTGAGCCTCTCGCTCTGCGGGCGTGAGAGCACGTCCGCAGGCGCGCCCTCCTCTTCGATCACGCCGCGATGCAGGAAAATGACGCGGTTGGCGACCTCGCGGGCAAAGCCCATCTCGTGGGTGACGACCAGCATGGTGCGCCCCTCTTCCGCCAGCGAGCGCATGACGCGCAACACCTCGCCCACCAGCTCAGGATCAAGCGCCGAGGTGGGCTCGTCGAACAGCATCACCTCCGGCTCCATCGCGAGCGCGCGTGCAATGGCCACCCGCTGCTGCTCCCCGCCCGACATATGCGCTGGATAGGCATCCTTGCGATGGGCGACACCGACGCGCTCGAGATAGCGCATGGCCCGTTCAAGCGCGGCTTCGCGGCTCAGGCCAAGCACGCGCATCGGTGCCTCGATAATGTTTTCCAGCGCTGTCATGTGCGCCCAGAGATTGAACTGCTGGAAGACCATGGACAGGCGCGCCCGCACCCGCTGGAGCTGCGCCGGGTCTGCCGCTGTCAGATCGCCCTTGCCATCGGGCAAAAGCGCCAGCTCCTCGCCCGAGACGAAGATTCGTCCGGCGCTGGGCTTTTCCAGCAGGTTGAGGCAGCGCAGCACCGTGCTCTTGCCCGAGCCGGATGAGCCGATCATCGCGATCACATCGCCAGCCTCGGCCCGCAGCGAAACGCCTTTCAGCACCTCGACGGCACCAAAGCTCTTGTGAAGCCCGTCGGCGCGCAGTTTTTCAGTCATGGTCCCGTTCCTTCAGGGGCTCAGCAGGGCGCCGCTTCGTGACATCGTGTTGCCCGCGATCTTGCCCAGCCGCATGCCGGCTTGCGCAAAGCGGTGGCGCGAGCGGGCAAAGAGTATGCCAGCCGATTGCGCATGGACTGCCGCGATGTCGCCACTGATCGGATCGACAATGTCGCAGACCGGCTGGCCTGCCGCGACATGCGCGCCCACCGGGCAATGATAGATCAGCATGCCCGCAGAAGGTGCGGTCAGAACCTCGCATGCGGCGAGCGGCGTTGGCTGGCACGCGGCTTCGGGCAGAACTGGCAGCGTGCCACTTATCGCGCCCTTGAGCGTGAGGAAGGCAAGGATGGCTTCGGCATCAGCCGCGCCCTGCGCATGCGAGACATCGGCCTGTCCCCGAAACTCGACCGTTACCGCGTGGCAGGCCTGCGGTGCCAGGCCCTTCTGCGCCAGTTCAGCCCATGGTCGGCTCACAGCCTCGTCGAACGGGTTGCCGCCGGACACATCAGCCAGCAGCACCGCCTTTGCACCCAGCAAACGTGACAGCGGCTCGAAAACCTCTTTCGAGGAGGGCAGCGTGTAGAGATGCGCGACGGCCTCGGCATCGCAATGCAGATCAAGCACAAGGTCAGCCTGAAGCGCCATGTCGAGTAGCAGATACTTCAGATGATCCTGCGGGCGGACGGGGCGCAGCGCATCAAGGCGGTGTGCAAACGCTGCACGGGCCATCGCCGTTTGTGTCTCTGCACCGTCATTTGCAAAGGGCTGCAGGAAATCGGCGGTCGCTTGCGCCAGATCGGGGAAATCACGATTGAAGTTTCCGCCATCGTCAAGCGAGAATCGACCGATCTGGTGACCGTGCAGCACCTGTGTCAGGCCGAGCGGGTTGGCGACTGGCACGAGCACAATCTCGCCGATGATCTGGTTGGCGGCCTCCTGCACAAGCAGCCTCTCACGCAAGTGATGCGCGCAGATCATGCCAGGGATTTCGTCAGCGTGCAGCGATGCCTGAATGTAGATCTGTGGCCGGGCGCCAGTCCGGCCGAAGCGTTGCACGGTGAGTACGTGCTGGGTGCCCGGTGTCGCGCCATGAATGGGAAGTGTTTCGCTGCGCATTTCAGACGGCTTTCGCTTCGCTGGCCTTGGGGCGCAGATGCGCGAGATAACGCCGCTCCGCGAGCTTGAACAACCCAACCAGCGTGAAGGTGATAACGAAGTAGAACACCGCTACCGTGCCGAAGGCATCAGCCGGAGACAGCGTATTGTAATAGACATCGCGCGCCGTGCGCGTCAGCTCGACAATGGTGACCGCGCTCGCCACCGAGGTGGCATGCAGCACCATCACCACCTCATTGCCATATTGCGGCAGCGCCCGGCGCAAGGCGCCAGGCAGCAGGATGCGGCGATAGATATCAAAGGTGGAGAGACCCAGGCTGCGCGCCGCTTCCAGCTCGCCCGACGGTGTCTGGCGCAAGGCGCCTGCGAAAATCTCGGTGGTATAGGCTGTGCTGTTCAGGGCAAAGGCCAACCAGGCGCAGAACCAGGCATTGCGGAAAGCTGGCCACATGAAGCTCTCGCGCAGCCACTCGAATTGCGCCAGGCCGAAATAGATCATGTAAAGCTGCACCAGCAACGGCGTGCCCCTGATGACGTAGGTGTAGAACCAGACCGGGCCGGACAGCAGCCGGTTGGACGAGACACGGGCGATGGCCAGCGGGATGGCCAGCACGAAGGCCACCGAGACCGAGATTGCCATCAACAGCAGGCTGATCTGCATGCCCTTGAAATAGAGCGGCAGCGATTCAACGATGGTGCCCCAGTCGAACATCAGAACTCGACCCCCCGCACACCGATTGAATAGCGTCGCTCCACCATGCCCAGCAGCAGGATCGAGACGGTGGTGACCGCCAGATACATAAGGGCGATGGCGGCATAGAAGGTGAAGGGTTCGCGCGTTGCTGAAGAGGCAAGGCTGGCGCGATGCACCATGTCATCCAGCCCGATGATCGAGACAAGCGCAGTCGCCTTGATCATCACGAGCCAGTTGTTGGTGAAGCCTGGAATGGCGTGGCGGATCATCTGCGGCGCCATGATGCGCCAGAGCACCTGCGGGCCACTCATGCCATAGGCATGGCCGGCCTCAATCTGCCCCTTTGGAATGGCGAGAATCGCACCCCGGAAAGTCTCGGTGAGATAGGCGCCAAAAATGAAGCCAAGCGTCAATGTGCCCGCAATGAACGGGTTGATGTCGATATAGCCAAGGCCGAAACGGTCAACCAGTTTGTTGATGCCGATCTGCCCGCCATAAAAGATCAACAACAGCAGCACGAGCTCCGGCAAGCCCCGGATCAACGTGGTGTAGACATCGGCGACGAAAGCCGCTGCACGGGAGCCTGACAGCTTGGCGATGGCCCCCATCAGCCCGAAGACACATGCAATCGCCAGCGACACCGCCGCCACTGTCAGCGTCGAGGCGAGGCCTTGCAGGATGGCCGGAAAGTAGCCGTGGAGGAACATGGGCGGGCGCTCAAGGGAAACGAA
The DNA here is from genome assembly GCA_043777655.1 of Allobosea sp. Lineage (GTDB taxonomy): Bacteria > Pseudomonadota > Alphaproteobacteria > Rhizobiales > Beijerinckiaceae > Allobosea. The sequence continues at coordinate 11,784 of JAYWHQ010000182.1, forward strand.
ATGCCGGAAAGAAGGCGCAATCCGTCATGCTCGGGCTTGTCCCGAGCATCCACGTCTTGCTTTCAGAAGCACCACGCAACAGGCGTGGGTCCTCGGGACAAGCCCGAGGATGACGGCGTGTGGCACGACGCGCGTTGCGCAGGTCAGCAAGAGGCCCGCGCCTCAGCTGCCCGAAACGTCGAAGTCAAAATAGGTGTCATTCAGCTTCTTGTAGACGCCATTGGCCTTGATGGCTTTCAGCGCGGCGTTGATCTTGCCCTGGAGCTCGGCGTCGCCCTTGCGCACCGCGATGCCGACACCAGCGCCTGCACCGATGCGAATGGCCGGGCCAAGCTGGGCAAAGCTCTTGCCTTCCGGCTTCTTGAGGAAGGCCTCGGCCGAAACCACCGAGGAGCCGAAGGCGACATCGGCGCGGCCGACGGCCAGCTCCATGTAAACCTCGGTCTCCTTGCCGGCGAGCACGATTTCGCTCTCCTTGTAATTCTCGGCAAGGAAGGCAGCGCGCGGCGAATTGCGCAGCACCACGATCTTCTTGCCCTTCAGGCTGGCAGGGGTGTGATCGGCAAAGGCACCCGTCTTCGAGATGAAGCGCGAGGGCACGTCATAATAGGGGTCCGAGAAATCGACCGACTTCTTGCGGGTCTCGGTGATGGTGAGGGAAGCCACGATCATGTCGAACTTCTTGGCATCGAGTGCCGGGATCATGCCGTCGAATTCCTGCTGCACGAAGGTGCATTCAGCCTTCATCTCGGCGCAGACAGCATTGGCAATGTCGATATCGAAACCGCCAAGCTTGCCATTGGGCGCGATCATCGAGAACGGAGGATAATTGCCTTCCACGCCGATGCGCACCTTGGCGCTCTGGGCGAAGGCGGGGGTGGCCAGAAGAACAGCCACAGTGGCTGAGATTGCAACGGCGGCAGACATGCGCTTGAACATGGATACTCTCCCTGAATGGTTGCCGGCTGCTCGTGCCGAGCCGACTGGATGTCTCAATCGATGATGCGGTGTTTCTTTATCAACTCGACCTTCACAATGTCGAGATATTTTCATATCGTCAAGACATGAAAAAATTCGTGCATTCAAACTTTCTGCCCGAGTCACAGCCTTCACTCACGTCGGATGCGGCGGCCTTTGCCGTCTCGGCACTCGGGCGCGCCCTGATGAAGGCGCAAGGTTCCGGCTCCGCATCGCAGAAGATCATTGCCGACGCACTGCTCCGCGCGCCCTTCCAGGCCAGCGCCATGTCGATCGAGGAGATGGCAGCGTTTACAGGTGTTTCGACCGCGACGCTGAGCCGCTTCGCACGTGCAGTCGGCTTCGAAGGTTATCCCGATCTGCGCCATGCACTCGTCAGTGCGGTTCAGAATGGCCTGCGTCCTGTCGAGAAGCTGAGCGACACATTCGAGCGCGGCACTGATGCATCGCCCCTGCGCGGCGGGCTTGAAGCGACGTTGGCCAATCTGCGCAGCTCGGCAGAGGCGCTCTCGCCGCAGATGCTGGGCGGCATGGCGAAAAGGCTCGCTGCGGCGCGCTCGGTCTATGTCATGGGGTTCGGCCTCAGCGCCCATCTTGCCGGGCTGCTCACGCTGGGGCTCGAGCCTTTCTGCCAGCGCCTCGTCAACGTGGTTGGCGATGGTGGCACTGAGAATGCAGCGGCCCGGCTGATGGGACTGGGTGCCGAAGACGTGCTGATTGCCATCTCCTTTCCGCGTTACTCGCGCGACATTGTGCACCTCACGCATTACGCGGCAGATCGCGGCGCCTGGATCATTGCCATCACGGATTCCGTCGCCTCACCCCTGCAGGGCCATGCCAATGAGGTGCTGCTGGCACAGGCGACACACCCTGTGCTGTCGTCAAGCAATGCGGCTGCCGTGCTGGTTATCGAGGCGCTGGTGACGGCGCTGATGGTCTCCAACAAGGACAATGTCGCCAAGGCAGCGCAATTGACCGAGATCATCTCGGCCTATCTTTATGCGGGCAATGGCCGCGTGCGGTAGGAGCGGGTTACCCTTCAGCAGAGGCTGCCATTTGCGCAGCTCGCGCCATCGCGCTATTTGCCCGCCATGAGCACGCACTCGCCCTGGCGCTTCTCGGTCGCCCCGATGATGGACTGGACCGATCGGCATTGCCGCGTCATCCATCGTCTGATGTCGCGCCATGCGCTGCTCTACAGCGAGATGGTGACGGCCAATGCGGTCATCCATGGCCAGCGTGACCGGCTGATCGGGTTCGATGCGGCAGAGCACCCGGTGGCGCTGCAACTCGGCGGCAATGATCCGGCGGGGCTTGCGCAAGCTGCGCGCATCGCCGCTGATCTGGGCTATGACGAGATCAATCTGAACTGCGGCTGTCCGTCAGACCGCGTGCAGGGCGGCGCATTCGGGGCCTGCCTGATGCGCCAACCCGCGCTGGTGGCCGATTGCGTGGCCGCGATGAAAGCGGCTGTCAGCATCCCCGTCACCGTGAAATGCCGCATCGGCGTGGACGATCAGGAGCCGGAGCAGGCACTGTTTGCCCTTGTTGCTGACGTGAAGCGTGCGGGGGCTGATGCCATCATCGTTCATGCGCGCAAGGCCTGGCTGCAGGGCCTCTCGCCCAAGCAGAACCGCGATGTGCCGCCTCTGGATTATCAGCTGGTCTATCGCCTGAAAGCGAGCCATCCCGATCTGCCCGTCGCCATCAATGGCGGCATCAAGCAAGTGTCCGAATGGGGCGGCCATCTGGCCCATCTCGATGGTGTCATGATCGGGCGCGAGGCGTATCAAAACCCGGAAGTCCTGCTTTCAGTCGATCCCGAGCTGTTTGGCGAAGCGGCACCCGTTGCAGACGGCTTCGCCATGCTGGAGGCACTGGAGCCTTATATCGCGCGCCATCTGGAAGCGGGCGGGCGCTTGCATGCGATCACACGCCATCTTGTGGGGCTGTTTCTGGGCCGTCCCGGTGCGCGCGCCTTCCGGCGTCATCTCGCCGAGCACTGCGTCGATGCGCAGGCAGGGCTTGCGGATTTGCGCGCGGCAATGGCTCATGTCTCCCGCGAGTTGCCGGAGATGGCGGCCTGATCCCCGAGACCGAAATGAGCCTGCCCATGGCTGATGCCATCCATCCTGATTTTGCCACCCGCATCGCCGCAAGTTTTGCCAGGCAGGGCATCATGGGAACGATCGGCGCGACCCTCAGCAAGGTTGCCAAAGGCGAAATCGAGATCACGCTGCTGGTCGCGCCCCATATCAGCCAGCAGCACGGCTTCGTGCATGCGGGCGTGGTGGCCGCCATTGCCGACTCGGCCTGTGGCTATGCGGCACTTTCGCTCATGCCGCCCGGTGCGGGTGTGCTGACAACAGAGTTCAAGATCAATCTGATGGCGCCCGCTGGCGGCGAGCATCTGGTAGCGCGTGGCCGCATCATCAAGGCAGGCCGCACGCTGACCGTGGCGCAGGCCGAGGTTTATGCCGTGAAGGCGGGGCACGAGAAGCTCTGCGCGCTGCTGACCGCGAGCCTCATGACCATCGAAGGCCGTGACAGCATCGCCGATTGAAGCCTAGCTACCCTTGAAGACAGCCGGGCGTTTCATCGCGAAGGCCATCACGGCCTCCATGAAATCATCGGCTTTTCCGGCAATGTTCTGCAGGTCAGCTTCCAGCTGGAGCTGGGTGGCGAAATCATTGTCGAGCGATTTGGCCATCGCCTGCTTGATGAGCCGATAGGCCTGCGCTGGACCCGTTGCGAAAGGCGCAACAAACGCAGCCAGATCCGACGCAAAACTCGCATCCTCGAACACGCGATAGACCAGCCCCAT
>JAYWHQ010000183.1:0-4316 GCA_043777655.1 Allobosea sp.
GAAAAGCCCGCAGAACTGCTGACCGTCAGTAGCCACCCGCATGCTGGCGATTTAAGACAGGCCATGCCGCCAATCGTGAGCCCCGCTGGAACCGCACAATCCTTGCCCGCCCGCAGCCGCTGGCCCGCGCTGGATGTTGCGCGCGGCGCGGCATTGGTGGCGATGTTCGTGTTTCACTTCATGTGGGATCTGTCTTTGTTCGGTCTGGTGCATCCTGACACGCCGGCCCTGCCCGGCTGGGTCTGGTTTGCACGCTGCATCGCCACAAGCTTCCTGATGCTGTCCGGCATCAGCCTGACATTTGCTGCCGCAAACGGTCTCGACCGGACAAAATTCGCCAAAAGGCTGGGTTTGCTGGTGGCCGCCGCCATTGCGGTCACCATCGGAACACGTCTCGGCATTGGCGAGAACTATGTCTTCTTCGGCATTCTGCACCACATGGCCTTTGCCAGCCTGGCAGGGCTCGCTTTTCTGAGGCTGGCATCGCCGCTGGTGGTGCTCGCCGCGCTGGCCTGCCTGGCCCTGCCATTTATCTTCACGCACTATGTGTTCGATCATCCGGCGCTGATCTGGCTCGGGCTTTATGTCTCGCCGCCAGACACTGTCGATTATGTGCCGGTCTTCCCGTGGTTCGGCTGGTTTCTGGCAGGCATGCTTGCTGGCCGCTGGCTTGTGGCCAATCCCGGCCCCTTCGCGCGCTGGCAGCCGTCAAACCGGGTGCATGCCTGGCTTGCCTTTGGCGGCAGGCACAGCCTCGCAGTCTATCTGCTGCATCAGCCCGTGTTCTTCGCGCTGCTTTTTTCCTTTGTCACGGCGACAGGGTTTTTCATGCGTGTTGGCGCACCGTGATCGCTGGCATCGTTTCGTTGAACGCCGTATAAGCACGGCAGCACAGCAGGAGCCGCAGAATCATGGCCGAGACAGGCGTTCCCCATTTCCACAATGAGCCCGGCGTCGCCGTCATCCATGTCGGCGTGCACGAGTTTATGTGCATCGGCGCCAAGCCGCCTTTCGACCACCCGCATGTCTTTCTCGACATGGGCTCGGATCACGAGATCATCTGCCCCTATTGCTCGACGCTGTATCGCTTCGATGCTTCGGTCAACGCCGGTCACTGCGTGCCGCCTGAATGCGAGCATCATGAAGGGTCCGCGAAAGCCGCTTGAGGAACTGATATGGCCAAACGCCTTTGCCTCCTGCTCGCCTGCGCCACAATGCTGGGGGCCTGCGTGCAACAAAAGGGTTCGATGGCAAGTCTCTCGCCTGCCATGCAGACGATGGAAGGCCGGAGCTGGACTGGCAGCGACTGGCCACGCTCCAGCATGCCGCCGGACCGTGATGCCGGGAAAGACTGACGCCTTGGCGCGGCTGTTCACACGCGCGTCGATCACCCGGACGTGATCGCCCCCCACATCCTGATCGTTGGTGCCGGCATTGGCGGATTGACTGCCGCCATCGCGCTTGCCCGCAAGGGCTTCTCGATCACGCTGGCCGAGGCCAGCACGGGGTTTGCCGAAATCGGCGCAGGTATCCAACTCTCACCCAATGCCACTCATGTGCTTGACGGGCTTGGCCTGTCAGCCTCGCTGGCGCGACACGTTGTCCAGCCCGAGCAGCTCGACATCCGCAACTGGAGCAAGCCACGCAGCTTTGCCAGCATGCCGATGAACCGTCCCGGCAGCGGCGAAGCGCCTTTCTGGCTGTGTCGCCGTGCGCACCTGCAGACCGTCCTGCTCGATGCTGTACGCACCATGCCGAACATCCGGCTGCTGCTGGGACGCCGGTTGACGGCGCTGGAGCAGGACGAGGCCGGCGTCACAGCCACGCTGCTCCAGTCCCAGGGGCAACCGTCCACCCTTCAGGCCAACGCGCTGGTGGGTGCGGACGGCATCTGGTCACAGGCGCGCACGTTGTGCGGCGATGCGGCGCCACCCGTCTTCACAGGTCACGAAGCCTGGCGTGCGCTGGTTCCGGTAGCGGCCGTGCCAGCCTTCATGCGCAAGGCGGCTGTTGGCGTCTGGCTGGGGCCAAAGGCGCATCTTGTGCATTATCCGGTCGCAGCCGGGCAGATGCTGAATGTCGTGCTGGTGCGCGAGGCGGCTGCGGCGCGGGATGGCTGGGGCAGCTACGGCGCCAGGGCCGAACTCTCCAGCCTGACAGCAAAAGCCGCGCCACCCTTGCGCGAACTCCTGAATGTTGTGCCCGACTGGCAGGTCTGGTCGCTGTTTGACCGGCAACCCACCGCCATGGCGAAGGGCCGTGTCGGGCTGCTGGGAGATGCGGCGCATCCGGTCCTGCCTTTTCTGGCACAGGGCGCCGCCCTTGCCATCGAAGATGCCGGCGTGCTGGCGCAGCAATTGTCGCTTGCGGCGGCTTCCGGCAGCGCGCGCGCCATTCCCGATGCAATGAAAACATATGCCTCGCTGCGGGCGGCGCGCGTGTTGCGCGTGCAGCAGGCGGCGCGGGCCAATGGCCGAAGCTTCCATTTTCAGGGCCCTCTGACTTTTGTGCGCGACCTGATGATCCGCCGGCTTGATGGCGAGGCCATGCGCCGACGCTACAACTGGCTTTATGACTGGCGCCTGCCGAACCAACTTTAGTTCAAGCTGCTGCAGATTCGATCCACCCCCCTTGCCTTCCTCACACCGCGCGCAAATTATGCGGAAAGAGCGGAATGATCCGCCTTCGCCGTTCAATGGCAATTCTGTGGAGGAATGCATGACCAAGAGCCGCACATCCGCGACGCCGAGCCGTCGCAAGTTTTTGACTGCCGCCGCAGTCGGTGGCGCCGCAACCATCGCGATGCCAAACATCAGCAATGCGCAGACCGTGACCTGGAAGTTCCAGTCGACATGGCCGACCAAGGACATCTTCCATGAGTTTGCCAGCGATTTTGCCAATCGCGTCAACACCATGGCCGGTGGCCGCCTGAAGCTCGACGTTCTGGCCGCAGGCTCGGTCGTGCCGGCTTTCCAGATGCAGGATGCGGTGAATGCCGGCATCCTCGACGGCGGCCACGGCGTCTGCGCCTACTGGTACGGCAAGAACAAGGCCTTCTCGCTCTTCGGCACACCGCCTGCTTTCGGCTGGGACGCCAACAACTTCCTCGCCTGGATGAACTATGGCGGCGGCTATGAGCTCTACAACGAGCTTGTCAGCCAGATCCTGCGGCTCAACCTCGTCGGCTTCCTGAGCGGACCGATGCCATGCCAGCCGCTCGGCTGGTTCAAGAAGGAGCTGAAGACCGCTGATGACATTCGCGGCCTGAAGTATCGCACGGTCGGCCTGGCCGCTGACCTGAAGCGCGAGATGGGTGCGGCCGTGACAATCCTCGCCGGTGGCGAGATCGTGCCCGCACTCGAGCGTGGCGTGATTGACGGTGCCGAGTTCAACAACCCGTCATCCGACTCGCTGCTCGGCTTCCAGGACGTGTCGAAGGTCTACATGCTGCAGAGCTGGCACCAGTCGGCGGAATCCTTCGAGCTGATCTTCAACAAGGGCAAGTTCGATGCGCTGCCGGCCGAACTGAAGGCCGTCGTGAAGTTCGCCGCTGAATCGGCCTCGTCCGACATGCTCTGGAAGGCGACCGACCGCTACTCGAAGGATTTCGAGGCGCTGAAGGCCAAGGGCGTCAATGTCTTCACGACGCCGGACGCCATCCTTGACGCCCAGCTTGGTGCCTGGGAACGCGTGATCGAGAAGCTCTCGGCGGAAAACGCCTTCTTCAAGAAGGTGATCGACTCGCAGAAGGCCTGGGTCAAGCGGACCCTCACCTACGAGAACGCCAACACCCCGCCATTTGCCAAGGCCTTCAAGCACTTCTTCAAGGCCTGATCCCAGGGAATAAACTTGAGCCGGACGCATTTGCACATTCGTGCCGATGCGTCCGGCTCGACGTGCATTTTGTGCCTGGGATGGCCGCATACGGCCAACATTCGCGCGCTTCGCTCCCGATTTTCACAGAAAAATGTCGCAGTTGCTTGCCTCGCCGCCTGCGGCCGGGTCACACTCCGAATCTGGATTAGCCACTGCCCTACGGGACACAGTCATGATCGTTTCTGCAGCCCTCAACGCTCTGCTTATAGGCACTTTCGGAGCAGTAGCCCTGTACCTTGTCTGGTGCGTCGTCAGGCGCGGCTCGCGCTCGGTGCTGGACTCAATCCTGTTTGGCATCGACACCGTGTCGACGGTCTTGGGCAAGACAGGCTCTTGGGCCATCCTGCTCCTGACTCTGGCGATGAGCTACGAGGTGTTCTCGCGCTATCTGCTGCAGTCACCGACCGAGTGGGCCTTCGACGTCTCATATATTCTCTATG
>JAYWHQ010000184.1:0-4310 GCA_043777655.1 Allobosea sp.
TGCTGTCCTGGCCGATGTTCCCTGCAATGATTGCAGCCATTCTTGGCGTTACGGCAGCGATTATCTGGCGGGGTCCACAGTTCACGAACAGGCTTGCACAGCAGTTCGGCGGAAGTTCGACACTGATGGGCGGCGCGTTCTGGCTCCATCTGGCGACGCTCGGCGGTGTCGTGATCTCCTTGGCTGTCATGGCGAGCGATGTCGTTCTAGGGCTCGCCTTGCCATTGCTTCCAGTGTCAGCAGGTTGGGTCTCGCTTGGTATCTCGCTGTTGAGCCTGATTGTTTCCGTGGCTGTCTCGTCACAAGTTGCGCAGCACCTCTTCCAGATCAGGAATCATATGCGCGGTCTTGTCTTCGTGATCGTCTGGTTTGGGTTGAGCCTGCTGCTCCTCTCAAGCCTCTGGTTTGCTGTCTATGGGTTCCTCGGAGGGCCCGCCTCATGAACGCCCTTTCACGCACCTATGATATCGACGCGATCCGTGCCGACTTTCCGATCCTGTCGCGCGAAGTCTATGGCAAGCCATTGGTCTATCTCGACAATGCGGCCTCGGCGCAGAAGCCGAAGCAGGTCATTGCCGCCATGACCAACCTGATGGAGCGCGACTATGCCAACGTCCATCGCGGGCTGCACTATCTTGCGAACGCCTCAACGGAAGCCTACGAGGCCGCGCGCGAGAGTGTGCGGCGCTTCCTCAATGCGGCGCATCTCGAAGAGGTGGTGTTCGCCCGCTCGGCAACAGGCGCACTGAACACGGTCGCTTCCTGCCTTGGCCGTCACCTCCAACTGGGTGAGGGCGACGAGATCATCCTCTCGATCATGGAGCACCACTCCAACATCGTGCCGTGGCACTATTGGCGCGAGCGCCATGGTGCGGTCATCAAATGGGCGCCGGTCGATGAGGATGGCAATTTCCTGTTCGAGGAATTCGAGAAGCTCATCAGCCCACGCACCAAGGTCGTGTCGTTGACGCATATGTCGAATGCGCTGGGCACTGTTTTGCCGATCCGCAGGATTGCGGACCTGTGCCATGCGCATGGCCTGCCACTGGTGGTGGATGGCTCGCAAGGTGCCGTGCATCTGCCGGTCGACGTGCAGGCGCTGGGCTGTGACTTCTATTGCATGACGGGCCACAAGCTCTATGGCCCGACCGGCATCGGTGTGCTCTGGGGCCGCAAGGACTGGCTCGAGAAGCTGCCTCCCTATGAGGGCGGCGGCGAGATGATCGTGACGGTGACGGAAGACAGCGTCACCTATAATGACCCGCCGCATCGCTTTGAGTCCGGCACACCGGCCATCATCGAGGCCGTGGGCCTCGGCGCCGCCGTCGAATACATGATGGCGCTGGGCCGCGAGAGCATCGCAGCGCATGAGGCAACGCTCGGCGATTATGCCATGCAGCGCCTGGGCGAGATGAACTCGATCCGCATCTTCGGGCGCGCCAAGGGCAAGGGCGCGATTGTCGCCTTCGAGATGAAGGGCGCGCATGCGCATGATGTGGCGACCGTGATCGACCGGGCTGGTGTTGCGGTGCGGGCGGGCACACATTGCACCATGCCGCTGATGACGCGCTTTGGCGTGACATCAACCTGCCGTGCTTCATTCGGCCTCTATAACACCACAGCCGAGGTCGATAAGCTGGTCGACGCCCTGCGCAAAGCCGAAGCGCTTTTTGCCTGAAGGATCAGACCCAATGACCGACACAGCGACCGAGCATAAGCCGAATGCGGCCACCCTGGGCGCCGCGAGCACGCTGCCTCCGGAAGAGATTGATCGGATGACCGATGACATCGTCGCGGCGCTGAAAACGGTCTACGACCCGGAAATCCCGGCGGACATCTATGAACTGGGCCTGATCTACAAGGTCGACATCTCCGATGAGCGCCTTGTCACGATCGACATGACGTTGACCGCACCTGGCTGCCCTGTGGCTGGCGAGATGCCGATCTGGGTCGAGAATGCGGTCAGTGCCGTCGGTGGCGTCTCCGGTGTCACGGTCAACATGACGTTTGATCCACCATGGGATCAGTCACGCATGTCGGACGAAGCCCGCGTCGCGCTCGACATGTGGTGAGCGCTCAGGACGCCTGAACGCCAACGCCAGCCGCTGCCTCGCAAACCAGCCGCCACGTTTCGGCATCGACCGGGATACCGTCGCGAGACCGCACAACCCGCGTCTCGCGCTCGACATCTCCTGGCGCCCGCACCTTGTCTGTGCCGGCGCGGGGTGCGGCACTGCGCACAAAATCAGCGAGCATCGCTGTGCGGGCATCCTGGCTTTCGGTGTCCGGCGAGAGACGCGCCGGATCGATGATGATGCCGAAGAGCGAGTTGATGATCCACGTCTTGCGCGGGGTCTCCGGCATGGTCGGCCCGTTCGACAAGCCGGCAGACAGGATTTCAGCAATGAGAGCGATGCCTGCGCCCTTGTGATCGCCGAAAGGCAGCAGCGCTCCCAGCGGCGCATCGAACACGCAAGCCGGGTCAGTGCTGCCCTTGCCCTCATGGTCGATCAGGTAGCCTTCAGGCACCGGCAGGCCCTTATTGAGCGCCACGCGGGCCTTGCCATGCGCCATGCGGCTTGTGGCAAAATCGAGGATCAGGGGCTCGTCTCCGCAGGGAACTCCCATCGCGTGGGGGTTGGTGCCCCAGCGCGCCTCGCGGCTGCCATGGGGCGCCACAATGGGTGGCCGCCCGGTGACATTGACCCAGAACATCGAGACAAGCCCCTCCGCTGCCGCGATCTCCGCATAATGTCCTATCCGTCCGACATGATGGGCATTGACCAGATTGACGATGGCAACGCCGCCAGCCTTCGCCATCTTGCAGGCCAGACGGGTGGCTGCGTTGGCGGCCGGCTGGCCAAGCGCGACATGCGCATCGATCACCAGAAAAGGCGCAGCATTGATCTTTGTTTCCAGTCTGGCTGTCGGCAGCAGCAGGCCCTCAGCGTGCGCGTTCATGTAAAGCGGCAGCATCCCGATCCCATGGCTGTCATGGCCGGAGAGATTGGCGAGCACGAGATGCTCGGCCGTCTCTTTTGCATCGGACGCAGACCAGCCTGCCGCTTCAAATGTGGCCGCTGCCAGCCTGTGCAGGTCAGCAGGTGCGTGGTTGCGGGCCAGGTGGGCAGGGGACGTCGTCATGCTGTGCTTTCTCCGGCGTTCAATCGCTGCACCATAGCCAACCTGAACCGCGCTCCGATGCAAGCCAAAAGCGTGCGCGCCACGGCGATAGGGCCAATGCTGAACGCGCTCTCGACGTGGAGGCCATGAATGCTTATGTCTTGTGATGTAGCTTTGCTTCGCCGGGCCTTGAACCCGGTTATGGAGGCCTGTGAATGTTCTCGATCCCCGGAATGAAGGTCATCTCCCTGACCGACGCGGCAGCCGCGCGCGTGCGCGAAATCGTTGCAAAATCTCGGCTGGATGAGCCAGATAAGCCGGCCATCGGCCTGAAGGTCGGGGTGAAGAAGGGCGGTTGCGCCGGCATGGAATACACCTTTGCGCTGGCACATGAGGCCGCCAAGGGGGATGATGTTGTCGAGGACAAGGGCGCCACGGTTGTCGTTGATGCTAAGGCCGTGCTGTTCCTGCTGGGCACGGAGCTTGATTTCAAGTCGGATCGCTTTGCCTCGACGTTCGTGTTCAAGAATCCGAACGAAGTGTCGGCCTGCGGCTGTGGTGAATCCGTTTCGATCAAGCCGGTTGGCGCTGAAGGGCAGCCTGCAGGCGCCTGAGCTTTTTTTGATGGACGCCAGCGACATCAAGGAACTGTTTGCGCCTGTGATGCCTGTGCGCTGTCGCAGGATGTTCGGCGGGCACGGTGTCTATGATGGCGATCTGATGTTCGGGCTGGAAGTCGAGGGCGAGGTTTTCCTCAAGTCTGACGCGCAAAGCATCGATGCCTTCAAGGCAGCCGGATCACGCCCCTTCACCTATGACAAGTCAGGCAAGGCGACGGTGGTGCTGTCGTATTGGCTTTTGCCCGAGGCCGCACGCGATGATGACGATGCCTTGCGGGTCTGGGTCAGGCTTGCGTTGCAGGCGGCAGAACGGAGCGCCCGGGCGAAGTCTGCCGTCAAGCCACGTCGCGCTGCGCCACCATCACGTCTTCGGTGATGGTGCGGTTGCGACCCTCGCGCTTGGCCATCAGCAGACATTGGTCAGCGCGCTCGACAATGCTGGTCGCTGTATCGCCGCGCCTATAGGAAGCCACGCCGAGCGAAATCGTGATGCGGCCAAGGTTTTCGCCGGTTGACCGCTTGATGAGTTCGCGGGTCAGCAGGTTCTGGCGCACGGTTTCGGCACCA
>JAYWHQ010000185.1:0-4310 GCA_043777655.1 Allobosea sp.
ATTGGCTGGCGTGGGCGCCAGAAACCGAAAACGACCCGCCCGATGCCTGCGAAGCCGCGTGGCAATTTCATCGTGCGGATACGCACATCTGCCGATGAAACACTCGTGGCGCAGATCCTGACAAGGATTTCGTTTTGTTTTGGCACCGGCTTGGGGCGCTCTTGCAGCGCCAGTACATCGGGGACGCCATAACCTCGGGCGATCCAGGCCTTCATCTTGATGCTTCCTTTCGCTGAACAGCGACGGATGTATGCCGCCCAAGACGCCGGATTTGTGACACTGATGCAACACTTGCCGTTGATTGTAGGCCCAGCTGTGGAGGGCTGATGTGCCGCCGTGATCCCGCCACAAAGCAACTGTTTGGCTGATTGCTGCTAACACATTGAAACCGTTCCAATTTGGGCGGCGACTTAGGTTCTTCATGCGTTAATCTCAGCGCGCGAAACCCGGACGCTGTCCGTTGCCAGTCAAATGGCGCGCGTGGCACATCATGCGCGGGCCGAGGGACGGCCTCCAATGACAGGATAACGGACCATGGACGCGCGCGTTTTCGACAAATCCAAGCTGCCCAGCCGCCATGTGAGCGTGGGCCCGTCCAAGGCACCGCACCGCTCCTACTACTACGCGATGGGTTTGACCGAACGCCAGATTGCGCAGCCGTTCGTCGGCGTCGCCAGTTGCTGGAATGAGGCAGCACCCTGCAACATCGCGCTGATGCGCCAGGCGCAGGCTGTGAAGAAAGGTGTGGCCGCGGCCCACGGCACACCGCGTGAATTCTGCACCATCACCGTCACCGATGGCATCGCCATGGGCCACCAGGGCATGAAGTCCTCGCTCGCGTCGCGCGAAGTCATCGCCGACTCGGTCGAACTGACCATGCGCGGCCATTGCTATGACGGGCTTGTGGGGCTGGCCGGTTGTGACAAGTCGCTGCCCGGCATGATGATGGCCATGGTGCGCCTGAATGTGCCGTCGGTCTTCCTTTATGGCGGGTCGATCCTGCCTGGCCGCTTCAAGGGCCAGCAGATCACGGTTCAGGATGTGTTCGAAGCGGTTGGCAAGCATTCTGTCGGCGCCATGTCGGATGAGGACCTGAAGGAAATCGAGGAGGCGGCTTGCCCCTCTGCCGGGTCCTGCGGCGCGCAGTTCACCGCCAACACGATGGCGACGGTCGCCGAGGCCATCGGTCTGGCGCTGCCCTATTCCTGTGGCGCACCGGCACCCTACGAGGTGCGTGACACCTTCTGCTACACGGCGGGCGAAATCGTCATGGACCTGATCGCGCGCAACATCCGCCCGCGCGACATCGTCACGCTGAAGGCACTGGAAAATGCCGCGACCGTGGTGGCCGCTTCCGGCGGCTCCACCAATGCCGCGCTGCACTTGCCCGCCATCGCGCATGAATGCGGCATCAAGTTCGATCTGTTCGATGTCGCGCGCATCTTCAAGAAGACGCCCTATATCGCTGATTTGAAGCCCGGTGGCCGCTATGTCGCCAAGGACATGTTCGAGGCCGGCGGCATTCCATTGCTGATGAAGACGCTGCTCGATCACGGCTTCATGCATGGCGACTGCATGACGGTGACCGGACGCACCATGGCCGAGAACCTCGCTTCGGTGAAATGGAACCCGGATCAGGATGTTGTGGTTGCAGCCAATACCCCGATCACCAAGACAGGCGGCGTGGTTGGCCTGAAGGGCAATCTGGCGCCGGAAGGTGCCATCGTTAAGGTCGCCGGCATGGCCCGCGACAAGCTGGTCTTCTCCGGCCCGGCCCGCTGCTTCGATTGCGAGGAAGACGCATTCGAGGCCGTGCGCTCGCGCAGCTACAAGGAAGGCGATGTGCTCGTCATCCGCTACGAGGGTCCCAAGGGCGGCCCCGGCATGCGCGAGATGTTGTCGACCACGGCAGCGCTTTACGGGCAGGGCATGGGCGACAAGGTGGCCCTCATCACCGATGGCCGATTCTCCGGCGCCACGCGCGGGTTCTGCGTTGGCCATGTCGGCCCGGAAGCGGCCGTGTGTGGTCCTATCGCGCTCCTCAAGGATGGCGACATCATCGAGCTCAATGCGATCAAGGGCACATTGTCGGTGAAATTGACCGATGCCGAACTGGCCCGCCGCAAAAAAGGCTGGAAGCCGCGCAAGACTGATTACAACTCGGGGGCGTTGTGGAAATACGCGCAGACCGTCGGTTCTGCCAAAGGCGGCGCAGTCACCCATCCGGGTGGCGCGGCGGAAACCCATTGCTATGCGGATATTTGAAGCCATCACTTTCGGTTCTGTCGCGCTTTTCCTGAGCGCGGGCGCAAGTGCGGCGCAGCAGGGGGGCGTGTATGCGCAGCAGGAGGAGCGTCTCCTGCCGCCGCGGCCCATTCCCAATGCGTCTGCCCCAGGCGCGCTGGCGGCGCCCTCGGCTGTCTTGCCACAGGCGGAGGCGTCAGCCCCGCTGGCGGGGCGCAGTGGTGCCTCAGCGGGATCCCTGGTGCCGGGCAATGCCCTGCCACTCGCGCCCTTTGCCAGTGCGCGTGATGCGCTGAGGGCCTGGATGCGCGATTCGAGCGCTGGCGATCAGGCTGGTGCGCATCGCGCGCTGGAATATGCCGCTTCGCAAGGGCATCTGGTCGCCCAGTACAAGCTCGGTCGCATGCATGCGGCAGGTGAGGGGGTGCCCGCCAATGCGCTGAAGGCCTTCGAGTACTTCTCGAAGATCGCCGATGAGAATGCGGACGAATCGCCCGGCTCGACCGATGGCCAGATTGTGGCCAGCGCCTTTGTCGCGCTTGGTGGCTTCTTCTTCGAAGGCATCAAGGGCAGCTATGTGAAGGCCGACCACGCCAAGGCCTTCGACATGTATCACTATGCCGCCACCTATTTCCGCGATCCGGCAGGGCAGTATCAACTCGCCCGGCTTTATCTGGACGGCCATGGCACGGAGCGCAGCCCCCGTCAGGCGGCGCGCTGGATGCGGCTGGCAGCCGAAAAGGGCCATGTCGGCGCGCGCGCCCTGTTCGGCGACATGCTGCTGCGCGGTGGCGACGGCGTGCCGCGACAGCGGGCACTTGGGCTGATGTGGCTGGAACTGGCGCGAGATGGCGCCGAACTGCCGCGCGATGCCTGGATCATCGAGCATCATCAGGCGGCAATGGCCGCTGCCTCCCAGTCCGAGCGCGACGCGGCGCGCGCGCTCTTGCAGCGGCAGATGGCTGGCAGCCCGCCGCTGCGCTGAACAAGCGCCTAGCTCCGCAAATCGGCGCTCACCGGCACATGGTCCGACGGCTTTTCCCAGCCGCGCACATGTTTGTGGATGGTGGTGGAATGCAGTTTGTCGGCGGCCTGCGGTGACAGCAGCAAGTGGTCGATGCGGATGCCATTGTTCCTTGGCCATGCACCGGCCTGATAATCCCAGAACGTGTAGGTGCCGGAGGCATCATTCGTGGCGCGCACGGCCTCTGTCAGGCCGAGATGGGCCAGGCTGCGAAAGGCAGTCCGGGTCTGCGGCAGGAAGAGCGCATCCTGTGCCCAGGCCGCCGGGTCCGCCGCATCTCGCGCTTCGGGAATGACGTTGTAGTCCCCCGCCAGCACCAGCGGCTCTTCAAGCTTCAGCAACCCAGCCGCATGCGCCTGAAGGCGTGCCATCCATGCCAGCTTGTAAGGATATTTATCAGTGCTGACAGGGTTGCCATTCGGCAGGTAGATCGAGGCGACGCGCATGATGCCCGAACCTGCCTGCACCACACCTTCAATGTAGCGCGACTGCTCGTCTGCGGCGTCTCCCGGCAGGCCGCGCCGCACGTCCTCCAACTTGGCTTTCGACAGGATGGCGACGCCGTTGAACGTCTTCTGGCCATGGGTCTCGACATGATAACCCGCCGCCTCGACCTCGAGCCTTGGAAAGTCGGCATCCATGCATTTCAGTTCCTGCAGGCAGAGCACATCGGGCTCAGCCTCCTTGAGGAACGCGAGCAGATGCTCCAGCCGCTGGCGGACGGAATTGACGTTCCATGTGGTGATGCGCATCGGAGATCTGCCTGTTGTTCGGAACGTTCAGAAAAAACGCAGGATGAGCGGCACCAGCAGCGCCGTCAAAAGCCCGTTCAGGCCCATGGCGATGCCGGCAAAAGTGCCCGCCACCGGATGCACCTGGAAGGCGCGCGCGGTGCCGATGCCATGCGAGGCAATGCCCGCCGCAAAGCCGCGCGCGCGCCAGTCGGTGAAGCGCAGCAGGTTGAGCAGGGGTGTGACGATGACGGCGCCCAGAATGCCGGTTGCGATGACCATGGTTGCGGTCAGTGACGGCTCGCCGCCGA
>JAYWHQ010000186.1:0-4297 GCA_043777655.1 Allobosea sp.
GTGACCATTCCTCGGCGATGGCGCGCGTCAGCTGCACAATGCCGCCCTTGCCCGCCCCATAGGGAGCAGAGTTCGGGAAGGCCCTCGTGCTTTGCAGCGATGCCAGATTGATGATGCGGCCAACACCCTTCGCCGCCATGGCGGGCGCAAAAGCCTGCGTGAGCAGAAACGGCGCGCGCAAGTGGAGCGCCATGTGCAGGTCAAAAGCCTCGGCGCTGACCTCCATGAAAGGCTGACGCAGGTTGATGCCTGCCGCGTTCACCAGAATGTCGATCGTCTGGCCGCGCTTTGCCAGTATTGCCGCAAGCGTGCTCCCGCAATCGGCGGCGGTCAGATCAGCGACGCAATGCGAGGCATTGATCTTTTCGATTGCGAGGGTGTGAACAGCCTCATCCAGCTCGGCCTCGCGCCGCGCTGCCAGGACGACGGTGGCGCCGGCCAGCCCCAGCGCGCGCGCCATGGCAAGGCCGATGCCGCTGTTGCCGCCGGTGACCAGCGCCGTGCGTCCGCTCAGATCAAACAGGTGTCCAAGCCGGAATGTCATCAGATCTCGACCGGCGTGCCCAGATCAATGTTGCTGCCGGGCGCATACTTCACCATGCGCACATCAGAGGTCCGGGCATGACCCTCCATGCCTTCCAGCCGCGAGATGCGGGCGGAGACGGGCGCAATGCGGGTGCACGCGTCACGGTCCATCCGCTGCCAGGTCAGCGGCTTCAAGAACTTGTGCACGGAGAGACCGGCTGAGTACCGCGCCGCGAACTTGGTCGGCAGGATGTGGTTGGGGCCAGACACCTTGTCGCCAAAGGCGACATTGGTTTCTTCGCCCAGGAACAGCGAGCCGTAGTTCGTCAGGTTCGCATGCCACCAGTCAAGATCGGTGCAATGCACTTCCAGATGCTCGCAGGCATATTCGTCCGAGATGTGCACCAGCTCCTCGCGCGTATCGCACAGGACAATCTCGCCATAGTCGCGCCAGGCCGCACCAGCCGCATCGCGCGCGGTCGGGGGCAGGGTGGCGATCAGCTCCGGCATCAGCCGCGCCACTTCGTCGGCGATCCGCTTCGACGAGGTGAAAAGCCACGCCGGGCTTTCATGGCCATGCTCGGCCTGGCCAACCAGATCAGTCGCGACAATCAGGGCATCGGCACTGTCATCGGCTATGACGGCCACCTCGGAAGGGCCGGCAAACACATCAATGCCGACCTTGCCGAACAGCATGCGCTTGGCTTCGGCCACGAACTTGTTGCCAGGACCAACAATGATGTCAGCCGGTTTGCCCGTGAACAGCCCGAACGTCATGGCGGCAATGGCCTGCACGCCGCCGAGGCACATGATGATGTCAGCGCCAGCAACGGTCATGGCGTAAAGCACATGCGGATGGATGCCCTGGCCGCGAAAGGGTGCCGAACAGGCAACAACGGTTTTCACGCCTGCAGCCTTGGCTGTCGCCACTGACATGTAGGCCGACGCAATATGGGCATAGCGGCCCGTTGGCACATAGCAGCCGGCTGTGTTCACCGGCACGAGCTTCTGGCCAAGATGCAGGCCCGGAGACATTTCCAGCGAGAAATCCTGCACGGAGGCGCGCTGCGCCTCAGCGAAGCGGCGCACCTGCGAGGCAGCCAGCGTGATGTCGTCTTTCACCGATTGCGGCACATCGCGGATGCGCTGCGCAATCTCTGCCTTGTCGAGAACGATGGCACCGTCCCATTTGTCGAGCTTCAGCGCATAATCGCGGACTGCCTGCTCGCCGCCAACCTCAATGGCAGCCAGCATTTCGCTGACAACCTTGCGGGCCGTATCGGTCTCGGTTTCGGGGGTCTTGGTCGCGCGTTTCAAATAGGTAACGGTCATCACACTTGTCCGGTTCACATCGGTTCGGCAGGCAGAAAAAACGGGCGGCCCAGCCTGCAAGGGCCGCCCGGGTGTCCACTCAGTCAGATCACTTCTTGCCGATCACTTCTTGTCGAATTCGGTCGCGAAGGCCTTCAGCTTCGGATCGGTTGCGACCTTTTTCATGAACTCGTCGGTGATGTAGCTCTTGGCATCCGGGTTGGCCGGGATCGTGCCGACATCGGTGATGAACTTGCCGATCTCGCTGAACCAGCCGTCAACCGTTGAAGGGGTGGCTGCGCGCGACATGATTTTCAGCTGCTCATCGAGGCCGAATGTCGGGCGAAGCGCAAACTCCTGATCCATGGCGCGGGCCGAGACTTCGAGGCCGCCCTGCTTGTAGAAGTCGAGCGCCAGCGTGCGGGCTTCAGCCGGGTTGGCCTTGGCCCATGACCAGCCACGCAGGAAGACGGCGAGGAACTTCGCCACATCATCCGGACGCTCCTTGGCGAAATCACCACGAACGATCAGCGCGCCTGGCACGGTCGCGCCGGCATCACCGCCTGAGCAGAGATACTTGGCCCCGGCATTGTCTTCCAGCGTGTAGGTGTTGGGGGCCCAGACGCCGGCAATGTCGCCATTGTTCGAGGTCAGGGCCGTGATGATCTGCGCCTGGCCCAAATTGACGAACTGCATGTCGTTGGCGGCAAGGCCCATCTTCACCAGGCATTTGCGCGAGGCGTAATCCACGGTCGAGTTGGTGGTCAGCAGCAGGCGCTGGCCCTTCAGCGAGGCCGGATTGGCCTTGATCGCGTCGAACTTGTCACCGCGCACCATCATCGCGTTGGTCTTGGACTCGTCATTGGTGATGCCAATGGTGAGAATGTTGAAGCGCACAGCGCCCAGCACAGCTGGCACCGAACCCGTGCCACCCACGTCCCAGGACTTCGCAGCGGAAGCGGCGATCTGCGGCGCGCCGGCCGGGAAGGTGGTGAAGTTGGGGGTCAGGCCCACATCCTTCCACCAGCCCTTGACGTTGGCATAGTGGAATGGAAGCGCCCAATAGAGCGACGGCTGATAGCTGACGCCGATGGCAGTCTGTGCCAAGGCGGGGGCGGGGGCAGCGCAACCAAGTGCTGCAGCCAAGGCCAGTCCGGTCAGATAGCGTTTCATGTTGTTCTCCCTCTTGTTTCGTTTGAACAGCGTCAGCTGGCCCATTTGCGGGTGGCCTCGGTCTGTCCGGCTTTACCTGTCCCCGGTCTTGCGGAGATCACGGATTGGATCGCCTCGCGCACGATGTCTGCGGCGAGGTCACATTCGTCATCGGTCATCGAGACCGGCGTGCGGATGTCGCACAGGCCAGCAAGCACCTCATGCGTCCGGCCGAGATCGCTCTGCTGGCCCGCATAGTTCCAGTGGCGTGGCGCACTTGTGAAGCCGACTTGTGTCTCGGCACCAAACCATTTGATCGGCAGTCCTCGCGCCTTGGTTCGCGCCAGAAAGGCTTGCGTCTCAGCTGCGTCAAAACCCAGCAACGAAAACTGGACCGAGGTGGCCGAGTAGCCTTCTTCGGCTGGTCTGACTGGCAGCCAGACAGCTTGCGATCGCGCAAGACCCGCGCAAATGCGATCATGAATCACGTTCCAGCGAGCGGCACGGCGCGGCAGTTCCTTGAGTTGCGGACGAAGCATCGCGGCCGCCAGCGCTGTCATCCGCATGCTGAAATTGGCGGTATCCTGCCCATGACGGGCCAGCGCCTCCTGGCCTGGCGTGCTCAGGTGCTGGCCATGCAGCATGTAGCTGCCCGAATGCAGGATGGCACGCGCGGCCATCTCGGCGTCGTCGAGAACAAGAAAACCGCCTTCGCCCGCGTTCAGATGCTTGTATGTCTGGGCGCTGAAACAGCCGACTTCACCAAAGTTGCCAATGGTCTGCCCGTTCCAGGTCGCGCACAGCGAATGGGCGCAATCCTCAATCAGCTTAAGGCCAAGTTCCGCACAAAGCGCCACGATCGCATCCATGTCTGCCAGATGGCCGCGCATATGCGACAGCAGCAGCACGCGGGCACCCGTTGCCTGCGCTTTCTGTCTCAGATCATCGAGATCGATCACATAGTTGGCGCCGATCTCGACAATGACCGGCTTTGCGCCCGCATGCACGATGGCGCCAGGCACAGGTGCCAGCGTGAAGCCGTTGACCAGAACAGGTTCGCCCGGCTGCACATCCAGCAGCTTGAGTGCGAGAAAGATTGCGCCGCCGCCAGAGTTGACCGCAACGCAGAACCTTCGACCCACGAATGCAGCAAATTCCTGTTCCAGCAGCGATACATCCAGCTGGTCTGCACCCATCTCGCCGTAGCGGAACAGGCGGCCCGATTGCATCAGCTCGACGGCGCGTGCGATGCCTGCGGCCGGGATGGGCTCCGGCTCCGTCAGGTCGCGCATCAGGCGCGGCAGATGGG
>JAYWHQ010000187.1:0-4280 GCA_043777655.1 Allobosea sp.
CCCTTCTGCTCTCAGGCGAACCTGTCGCCATGGGTCTCCTGATCGAGGCAGCAGGGACAGTCCATTATCTCAAGACCGCCTATGACGAACAGCATGCGAGACACTCGCCGGGCCGGATACTTGCAATGGACATGCTGCCACATGTTGTCGATGCACCGGGCTTCCGGTTCTTCGACAGTGGCACAGGCAGCGCGGTCAATCCTGACATCCATATCTGGAGCGATACCCGCCTGATGGGCCACACACTGGTGACCTGCGGCACCTCGCGGACGCAGCTGCCCCTGCTGATGGATCGTCTGCGCATCTGGTTGCGCTTGCAAAAACGCCGCTTCAGGCAGGCCAGGGGCCAAGCCTGAGGGGCTCCAACTCAGGGCGTCAGCCACGCATCGCGTAGCGCAGGCCCGAAGCCGGATGCTTGGCAGCGAAGGCATCCATGTCCTCGAGCTTGAGCGGCTTGGAGAAGTAATAGCCCTGGAAATGGTGGCAGCCTGCAGCGCGCAGGAAGATGTGGTGTTCCAGCGTCTCCACGCCTTCGGCATGAACGGTCATGCCCAGCGACCGGCCAAGCGCAATCACGCTATGGATGATCGCGGCTGAGCCGGCCGCCACGCCAAGGTTGCGCACAAAGGCCTGGTCAACCTTCAGCTTGTCGAACGGGAAGCGGCGCAGATAGCTCAACGACGCATAGCCCGTGCCGAAATCGTCCAGCGCAACATGCATGCCGGCGCTGCGGAACCCGGAAATCACCTCGATTGCGGCGTCAGCATCTTCCATCAGCACGCCTTCGGTGATCTCGATCTCGATGCGCTTCACATCGATGCCGACTTCAGCTGCCATGGCCACCGTGTTGTCGACCAGATCCTTGCGGCGGAACTGGACTGGCGAGACGTTGACGGCCAGCGACAGGTCAGGCCAGCGCAGCGCATCCTGCATGGCGCGCCGCATGGCCCATTCGCCAATCTCGACAATCTGCCCGGTTTCTTCCGCCAGCGGGATGAACACTGCCGGTGAAATCATGCCTTCGGTCGGATGGAACCAGCGCAGCAGCGCCTCAACGCCGATCAGCGTCTCGCCATCGGAGGCCAGAACAGGCTGATACCAGACGGCAAGCTGGTTGCGGGCGATGGCATGACGCAGCTCGCCTTCGAGCAGCTTGCGCCGGCGGATCTCGTCTTCCATGCTCGCGTCGAACTTGAAGGCCTGGCCACGCCCCGCTGTCTTGGCGCGGTACATCGAAATGTCGGCGCGGCGCACAAGCTCGGTCGAATCCGTGCCATCTTCGGGCGCAACCGCGATGCCGACTGAGCCGCCGATCACGACTTCGGTGCTGCCAAGCAGGAAGGGCTCGCCAAGAACGCGGCTGGCTTCCTGCCCCAACAACACGATCGCCGCCGTATCGATGCGATTGTTGACGACGATGGCGAACTCGTCGCCGCCCAGCCGCGCAATGGCCACATCGCGCCCGCAAAGTTCTTCCAGCCGCTTGGTCACGGCAATGAGCAACTTGTCGCCCATCTCGTGGCCAAAGCCGTCATTCACTTCCTTGAAGCGATCCAGATCGATGTAGACGACACCCGTCAGCTCCTGCGCGCCGCGTTTCTCCAGCGCCTGGTCCAGGCGCATCTTGAAACCGGAGCGGTTGTGCAGCCCTGTCAGCGGGTCACGCGTGGCGCGGTCATAGGCTGCTGTCTCGATCTCATCGACCAGCTGGGTCGAGCGTCGCGAAAAGCGGAGGCTCAGCACAATCATCAGGAACACGCCGACCATCGCCAGAAGCAGGGCCGGCAGCAGCAGCAGCCATTGTTCCATCGCAGCCATGGGTTTGGCCCAGGACAGATGCAGCGGCGTCTGGTTCAGTTCGTCGCGCAAGACCAGGGAGGCGCGCAAATCGGGGTTTGAAAGGGTATGTCCGATGGCGACGCCGGCCAGCTGGTTGTCAGCCAGAATTGCAGCAATCTGGTCCGCCTGCATCAGCCAGACACCGATGGCATGGGTGGCCTGCCCGCCAGAGGCTCCCGCACGCCGCCCGGGCAGCATCTCGGCGAAAACATAAGCAGCCTGACCTTCACGCACGGAAAGCCATTGTGCACTCGACATGGCGCCCTGCTGGAGGCTCGCCAGACGTGATTGGGCAATGCTGCGAACGAAGTCGGACTGGCCCTGGTCTGCCAGCCGCATGCCGCCATCAATCGCGATGATCTCGCTCGCATCTGTCATAACGAAAATCGCGAGACCGACTGATCGTGCAGCCGCCGCCGCCAGAGGCAAGACAGGCTCGCTCAGTGCCCTGGAGGCAGTGATCGTCGCACCATCGATATGGGCGCGCAGGATGCCAAGAAAAGCAGCACGCCTCTGGGCAACGGCTTCATTGACAAGCCGCTCGGAAACCAGTGTGGCCGCAGCGGTTTCGCGCTCGTCAGCCCGCCAGGCAAGCACAGAGCCACCAACCGTGATCGCAATCAGCAGCAATGCCACCAGTGTGGCCAGAAAAAGCTGGCCGTGCTGGCGCAAGGTCTTGGCCGCCATCGCACGGCTTTGCTGGCTTTCGCTACGCAACACGCTTTTTCAGGCCCCTTGCCGACGCTGAAAAAGAAAATCTCAACGCAGCAAGCCAGACTGACATGCAGGACTTAACATCAGGTCACTGCGCAGGCGCCAAAACTCAGCCAGACAGCCCGAAACCATTCAGGATTTCATCAATATCGCGCTCCGAGAGCGGATCATTCAACCGAATGTCATATCCTGACGCTGCGACATGCTCGATCCGGCCACGTCGGTCATGCGTGCCAAAGCGGATTGAGATCTCGGCGCCTGTCCGGTCAAAGATGAAATGCGAGGCCTGACGGAACATCACGCCGCGCGGGCTGATGCCGGTGACCAGGCCATCCAGTGCCAACCCGCGGTCCAGCACCATCAGCACACCCACGACACAGCAAGGCTCATGGTTCGCCTGCAACGGTGCCTTGCTCTTGCGCCAGAGCTTCGAAAGGAAGCCATCGGATGTCTTGGCTGGTGCAGTGCTCATGCGGCCAGACAGGCCTGCCCGCATCGCCGAAGGCGAGTTGGCTCGCGCTGGCGTCACCACAGGCTCGGAGGCTTCCAGCTCCAGAATATCGTTTTCAGCTGTCATGACCTGTCATCTCTCCTGTCAGGCCGCGCCGCTTTGCGACTGGCGGTTCATGGCTGCCGCATAGAGCTTGCGACGCAACTCATCATGATCGATCTCGTTCTCGGCCTTCACCGACGCGCGGTTCTCGTGCTCGGGCAGGGCGTTGCCGCCGGAAGTCGGCATGGCGACGGTTGCAGGGCCGACCTCGCCCTGGCCCATCGCCTGCTGCACGAGGCTGCGGTTGACGATGGTGGAATAGGCGGCAAACACGGTCTCGAAGGAGCGCGAGATTTCGGAAAAGCCATTGGTGAGCCGCTGCTCGAATTCCGGCGACATGCTAACATTGTCGCCGCCGCCAGCCCCACGACTGGCCAGGATTTCCTTGAGCTCGCCCTGTTCAATGGCAACGCGCTGCATGCTGGTGTCGATCGACATGGCGGTGCGCTCCAGCACCGAGGCCAGACCGCCAAAGCCGTTCTTGACCTTGGACTCGATGCCAACGGCGATTTCGGTGATGCGGTCGCCTGCGGCCTTCACATCAAGCAGCTTGGCCAGACGTGCATTGGTTTCGTAGTTTTCCGATGTCAGGCGGCGCAGACCGTCGAGATAGGCCTGGCCCGTCACTTCCATGATGTGCGCCATGCCGTTGAAGCCGGAGGTCAAGCGAGATTCTGTCGTGCGCTGCAGGTTGATCAGCTCCTGCATGTATTCGGCATTGGTGCCCTGCGCGATGACGAGTGCGCCCATGCTTTCGCGTATCTCGCCTGAATCCGCGACCATCTTGTCGACGCCGATCAGCAACGCCTTCATCATTGCGGCCTGCTCAGCCTGCATTTCGATCATCCGGGGCAGCAATTGGCCGACGGCGTCCATGCCCTGGTTCATGCGGCCGAAGCCTTGCGCCATCGTGGCAACGACGCCGACATCGGTGATGGCACCAGGCGTTCCGCCGCCACCGCGCGCGCCACCCTCGCTGCTACCGCCCGCACCCGTCAGGTTGTCGGCAATCAGGCGCGCCAGATCGGTCGTGTCACCGCCACGGCCGCTTTCGAGATGCGAGACGCCCGCGAGCCAGCCGGAGAACTCGTCCTTCAGCGTGTTCAGCGCCGAACTGCCGAAGCGGCTGAGCAAGCCCAGCACCAGCGAGCCGAAGAGCCCGAACAGCGATGAC
>JAYWHQ010000188.1:0-4270 GCA_043777655.1 Allobosea sp.
TCCGGATTCTTGGCCGTGGCCGCGATGTCGAGGCAGCGCTTGGTCCAGACAATGAAGGCTGAGCCCACTCTCGCAAGGCGGCCATGCCGTATTGCTCTCCACTTGCGTGCCATAATCCCCTAACATCTGCCACCGCACTGACTCGAAGGACACCACCACATCATGGCCGTTGCCGCCAAACCCAAGACGGACAAGGCCCACAAGGCGGCACTCGACCTGCTGGCGCGGGTGCCCTTCATCGATGGCCACAGTGACCTGCCCTATGTCATCCGCCGGCATGCACAGGCCAAGGGCGATGTCGCGGCCTATGACCTGACGGTGCTTCACCCCGAAAGCGACACCGACATTCCGCGCCTGAAGGCTGGCCTGGTCGCGGCACAGTTTTTCGCGGCTTTCATCCAGCCCAGCGATCCCAAGCCCGCAGGTTTCGCGCTGGCGCAGATCAGCCTGATGCGGGACATGGCAGCGCTGCACCCGGATGTGTTCATCCCCGGCTTGCGCGCTTCTGACGTTGCAAAGGCCCACAAGGCCGGCAAGATCGCGCTGTTCATGACCATCGAGAACGGCGCTGCACTCGACAACCAGCTTGATGCGCTCGATGCCTATTATGCGCTCGGCGTGCGGCTGATGACGCTTTGCCACAATGGCACGATCGACTGGTGCGATTCCGCCACCGACGCCCCGCGTCACAACGGCCTGACCGATTTTGGCCGCAGCGTGATCGGCCGCATGAACGAACTCGGCATGATCGTGGACCTTGCCCATGTCACGCCCAAGGTGATGCATGATGTGCTGGACATCACCACCGCGCCGCCGGTCTGGTCGCATTCGAATGTGCGCAGCCTCTGCGACCACCCGCGCAATGTGCCCGTTGATGTGCTCAACCGCGTCACTGGCTCAGGTGGCATCGTGATGGCGACTTTCGTGCCCGATTTCATCAGCCAGGAACTGCGAGACTGGCACAGGCCGATCAAGGACAGCTTCGGCAAGACGCCAGAAGGCACGGACCCCGACAAGGCCGAGGCAGAACTGCTGCGCAAATCCGGCACAAAGCCCCGCGCGACACTGGAACAATATTGTGACCATCTCGACTATCTCGCCAACGCCATCGGGCATGAGCATATCGGCATCGGGTCCGATTTCTTCGGCGGCCCGCAGCCGGTCGGGCTGGAGGATTGCTCCACCTTTCCATCAATCTTTGCCGAGCTGATCCGGCGCGGCTGGTCGGAAAAGAACCTGGCGCGGCTCGCCAGCGGCAACATGCTGCGGGTTATGCGCGCCGTCGAGAAAGCGGCTGGCTAGTTTCCGATGAGCGGCTCAGGCACGGACCGCAGCAAGCCGGTTGTCACAGCGGCTGCACCCGTCATCATTCTGGTGGAGCCGCAGCTGGCCGAGAATATCGGCATGGCCGCCCGCGCCATGGCGAATTTCGGCCTCACGGAATTGCGGCTGGTGGCGCCGCGCGATGGCTGGCCAGCCAGTGGACAAGGCCTCAAGAAGGGCGCGACGCAGGCCGCCTCCGGTGCCACCTGGGTGCTCGACAATGCGCGCCTCTTTGCGAATGCCGCCGAGGCGATTGCCGATCTCAACATGGTCTTCGCCACCACGGCGCGCGAGCGCGGCCAGCGCAAGCGCGTGCTCACCCCGGCTGAAGCCGTGCCCGACATCGCCCCGCGCATCGCGCAGGGGCAACGCATCGGCATCCTGTTCGGGCGCGAGCGCACAGGGCTGGAAAATGACGAGATCAGCCTCGCGGACGCCATCCTGACTTTTCCGGTGAACCCGGCATTCGCCTCGCTCAATCTGGCGCAGGCCGTGCTGCTGGTTGGCTATGAGTGGCACAAGCACCAGACGAGCGACCGCGTGCCTTTTGCCGCAGTGGAACCGGAGCTGCCGGCCGCGCGCGAGGGCATCGTGTCCTTGTTCGACTATCTCGAGGAAGAGCTTGATTCCGCTGGCTTCTTCCCGCCCAACAAGCGCCCGATCATGGCGCGCAACCTGCGCGACATGCTGCACAGGCTGGCCATGTCAGAGCAGGAATTGCGCACCTTGCGCGGCGCCTTCACGGCATTGGCGCAGGGGCGCAAGCGGCGTGTAAAGCCTGCACAGGGCGATACGCCGCAGGGCGCGTGATCGCGATCCCGTGATCGGCTCGTCCTATTG
Source organism: Allobosea sp. (assembly GCA_043777655.1). Classification (GTDB taxonomy): domain Bacteria; phylum Pseudomonadota; class Alphaproteobacteria; order Rhizobiales; family Beijerinckiaceae; genus Allobosea. The sequence continues at coordinate 2,164 of JAYWHQ010000188.1, forward strand.
CTGCCATGTTGGCGTATTGCATTAAGGGTAGGAGTCGCTTTCGTTGCGTCAGATGCCGCCGCGAGCGATTAGCACAACACCAGACCGGAGCCTCATGTTCTCACGTCGCCACATCCTTGCAGGTTCACTTGCCTCCGCCGCTTTGCTGGCCGGGGCAAGGCGCCAGGCCTATGCCACCGATGTTGACGTTGTGGTTGTTGGCGCAGGCGCTGCCGGCATTTCGGCGGCGCGCGAGCTGATGACGTTGGGGCGCAAGGTGGTCGTGCTTGAAGCCCGCGATCGCCTCGGCGGGCGCGTCTTCACTGACACGTCGCTGGGTGTGCCCTATGACGCGGGCGCCATGTTCATTCACTGGGCGGAGCGGAACCCGTGGAATAAGATCGCGCGCGATCTCAATGTCCCGACAATTGACGACAGCTGGCGCGGAGGCGGCTTTCAGGTGTTCTCCGGCGGCAGGCCGATGTCCGATGGCGAGCGCAACAATCGGCGCGGTGCCTTCGGCCGGATGGAGCGGCTGCTGGATCAGGCAGCAGCAACCGGCCGCGACATGTCGGTAGCCGAAGCCGTCTCTTCACTTGGGCCGGAACTCGCACCCATCGCGGCTTCCGGCCTGTTGCTTTCGCTTGGCGAGGATGCCGAACGCATCTCGGTGCTGGACTATGAGGCGCTTTGGGCGGGCGATGACCTCCAGGTGCCCTCGGGCTATGGCAATCTCGTCTCACGCTATGGAGAGGGCCTCGGTGTCCGCCTTTCGACCCCCGTCACCACCATCCGCTGGGATGGGCCCGGCGTTGAGGTGGAGACTGCCAGCGGCACCCTGCGTGCCAAGGCCTGCATCATCACGGTGTCGGTCGGCGTGTTGCAGGCCAATGCCATTCGCTTCACGCCGGAATTGCCGGTGGAAACACGCAATGCCATCGGTCAAATCGGCATGGGCGCCTTGACCAAGATGGCCTTCAAGGCTGACCGCAAGCGCCTCGGCATGGCTCCCCAGACATTTCTGGAAGCGGGCAAGCCGTCTAACCTGATGATGGTCGATCTTTTCCCGGAGGAGCAGGATTTGATCGTCTGCAATTTCGGCGGCAATTACGCGCGTGACATCTCCAACAGCGGGCCGGAAGCGGCAAAAGCCCATGTGCGCGACCTGCTTGTCAGCATGATTGGTGGGCAGGCGCGCGCTGTGCTGGGTGAAGCGTCTTTCCCTGCCTGGTGGACCGACCCATGGTCACGTGGCTCTTACTCCATCGTCAAGCCAGGCTTTATGGGAGCCCGCGAAGCGCTGGCCGAACCCATCGGTAACCGCATCTGGCTGGCGGGCGAAGCCTCCAGCATCGGTGGCGCCATGACCGTGGGTGGCGCCTCACTTGCAGGCATGGCAGCTGCGCGCGGCGCCGCAGCCAAGACGAAGGCTTAAAGCCGCCCCCGTCATTCCGGGGCGTCGCAACGCGACGAGCCCGGAACCCATAAACACCGATGTGACAAGAACCAGGCGCCACCGGTTGCGCCCGGCTGGCGAAAGATTGGTGCGTACGGGTTCCGGGTTCCGCTGCGCGGCCCTGGACTGACAGCGTTGCCCGGAAACCGGCACTTAACCCTTGCTTGGCATGATCTCGTCTTGCGCAGAATGCGCGATGGCAGGCCGTCTCCATGCAACACCAAACTGCGCTAACCCTGCACAAGCCAGTCGATCTTTTGGCAGGAACGCATTATGCCAGCCGGGCCATGGCTCAGCGCGCGCCCACCATTCTCGTTTTTGATTCCGGACTTGGCGGGCTGACCGTCCTGTCAGAGGCCATGAAAGCGCGGCCCGACGCACGGTTTGTTTATGCCGCCGATGATGCGGGTTTTCCCTATGGCCCGATGACTGAAGATGCGCTTGTGGCGCGCGTTCTGGCTGTGATGGAGCGGCTGGTGACCAGGCACCATCCCGATCTCGTCATCATCGCCTGCAACACAGCCTCCACGCTGGTTCTGCCTGCCTTGCGCGCCCGCTTCATGGTGCCCTTTGTCGGCACTGTGCCAGCGATCAAGCCCGCCGCGGAGCTTTCGAAAAGCCGCCTCATCACCGTTCTGGCGACGCCCGGCACTGTGGCGCGAGACTACACGC
>JAYWHQ010000189.1:0-4268 GCA_043777655.1 Allobosea sp.
GCCGAGTTCGCGGCACGAACCAAACCCGACGAGCATCCGTTCGAAGCCATGCTGCTCGAACTGGGCGTCAAGCACCGCTATACACGCCCCTACAGACCGCAGACAAACGGCAAGATCGAGCGCTTCTGGAGAACACTCGACGACGATCTCATCGATGGAACCACCTTCAATGACATCGACCACTTCCAGAACGAGCTCTTCGAATACATCGTCTACTACAACAGGCTCCGACCCCATCAGGCCATCCAAGGCATGACACCACAAGCCTTCGCAGAAACCAAAATCCCATCAACGAATAAGTGAACCTGCACAGCAATGACGCAATGTGGTCAGTTGCTGAAGCTCAAGCAACTCCGGCGAGCGCCTTCTCGACTGCGAGAATCACCCGGTCATCGGTCGGAGCCGTCGAAGTCGGAAAGACAGCTGCGATCTGGCCGTTGCGGCCGATCAGGTATTTGTGGAAGTTCCAGCGCGGCGTCTCTGTTGGCCGTTCTCGCGCCGCCCAGGCATAGAATGGATGCGCCTGGCTGCCGCTGACCGTCGTGCGTGCCGCCAGCGGAAAGGTCACGCCGAAATCCTTGCTGCAGAAGGCCTGAATGTCTGCATTGGAGCCTGGCTCCTGGCCGCCGAAATCGTTTGATGGCACACCAACCACCGTCAACCCGCGCGGCTGATAGCGCGTCCAGAGCTGCTGAAGGCCTGTATATTGATTGGTGAAGCCGCAGCGTGAGGCTGTGTTCACCACCAGCACAGGCCGCCCCCGGAAGCTGCCAAGCTCCAGCCTGCCACCTTCGATGCCATCAAACCCGAACTGCCAGGCGCTCGCCCGTTGCGCCAGCGCCTGCACTGGCGCGCTGGCCAGCAACACTGCGCCCGCTCCTGTGATAATGTCGCGACGATTGTTGTTCATGACTCAGACTACCTGCAAAACGCCGTTTGCGCCAAGCCAATGACCTTTGGCAGGATGCCGCAACCCGCAGGGCTATCATGCTGTGCGGCGTATCGAGATTTTCCCATGCGTGCCCTCGTCGTTTATTGCCACCCGGTGCCGGAGAGCTTCACCGCTGCTGTGCGGGATCGTGTCCTTGCGGGCCTTGCCAAGGCAGGTCATGAAACGAAGCTGCTTGATCTTTATGCGATGGACTTCAACCCGGTGCTCAGCGCGCAGGAGCGGCGCGACTATCACACGCCCGGCCTGAACGAGGAACCAGTAGCCGAGCACCTGGCCGCCCTCAAGTGGTGCGAGATGCTGATCTTTGTCTATCCAACCTGGTGGTATGGCCTGCCAGCGATGTTGAAGGGCTGGCTTGACCGGGTCTGGGTGCCGCACGCAACCTTCAAAATCCCAGAGCCCGGCCGCGCCATCACGCGCGTGTTGACCGACATCAAGGTGATCGCCGCCGTCTCCACGCTGGGCTCGCCCTGGTGGTGGTGGAAGCTTGGCGTTCGCGAGCCAGGCCGTCGCACCCTTCTGACGGGGCTCAGCGTCATCTGCAATCCGCTGTGCAAGAAAATCTGGCTGGCACTGCACGAAATGGATTCGGCCAGCGCCGAGCAGCGCACCGCGTTTCTGGCCAAGGTCGAGAAGCGTTTTGCAGCGATAAAGGCCTAGCCCCTCAGGCGCGCGCGAGCGCGATGCACCCGCCGGAGCTGGGCCTGGCAACGCCCGTTGTCATCGGGAAGCTGATCGGCAGGCCGCGCAAAGTCCTCACAGCAAGATAGGCAAAGCACTCGGCCTCCACTGCATCACCACGCCAGCCAACGCTGTCTGAATCGATGACGAGCACACCGGCGCGTTGCACGATCTCGCGCACCAGCACGGGATTCTTGCGCCCGCCGCCACACACTATGACCCGGGCGGGCCGCACTGGCAGCACATCAAGCCCGCGCGCGATGGCGGCTGCACTGAAGGCGGTCAACGTCGCAGCGCCATCTGCGAGCGAGAGCCCATCGGCCATGCCGGCCTGAAAATCGAAACGGTCCAGTGACTTGGGCGGCTTTGTTGCGAAATATGGATGATCCAGCAGGCGCGCCAGTCGCGCCTCGTCAACGGTGCCGCTGGCAGCAATCTTCCCGTCACGATCAAAACTGCCTGCACCATGCTGATTGATCCAGTCATTCAGCGGACCATTGGCTGGGCCAGTGTCGAAGGCAACAACCTGATCGCCGCCACCCCACCAGGTCACATTGCCGACACCGCCCAGATTGAGTGCCGCGACAGGCGGAGCCAATCCGGCATGTTTCAGCAACGCCATATGCCAGACCGGCACCAGAGGCGCACCCTGCCCGCCAAGTGTCATGTCGTGCGAGCGGAAATCATGGGCGACATCGATGCCGGTCAGTTGCGCCATCAGCGTGCCATCCCCCAGTTGCAGGGTGCGTCCGTGCTTGCCGTGGCCTGGAGCACGGTGCAGCATCGTTTGCCCGTGAAAGCCGATGATCCTGATGTCGGCAGGTCGCAACCCGGATTTTGCAACGACATTGAGAACCGCGACAGATTGCGCGCGGGTCAAAACGGCTTCTGCCTCGGCGAAAATCGCGGGCTCAGGACCATCGAACTGCCAGGCTCGCGCAGCAGCCACCGCCTGCGGGATGAGCGCCATGGCCGCGTCGCCATAGGGCTCAAGCGACCAGGGCCCCAGCTCTGCGATCGCTTCACCATCCGTGCGCACCAGAGCGACATCGATCATGCCATCGAGCGCAGTGCCGGTCATCAGGCCAACAGCCCAGACGGGTTCCATCGTCCAGCCTAACCTTGGGTTACTGCCGCGTCAGCGCCGCAGAAGATGTCGTAGATCACGCCAATCATCCGCCGCACATCGTCATTTGCGAGGCTGTAATGGATCACCTTGCCTTCGCGCCGTGTGGTCACCATGCCATCAAGCCGCAGGCGTGCCAGCTGTTGCGAGACGGTGGGCTGGCGCAGGTGCAGGATTGCTTCAAGCTCGCCCACCGAGCGTTCCTTCTCCGCCAGCAAGCACAGCAGCAGCAGCCTGTTCTCGTGCGAGAGGGCCTTGAGAAAGTCGCTCGCCTTGCGCGCCTTGCCCATCAGCAAGTCGATATCGGTTGAGCCATCCTTTTCCGAAGACGGCGACGAGACATCGGTTCCTTGGGACGTTGTCATCTCAGCTCTCGTCCAGCTTGGGTGCAGGTTGGCCGGTCTTGGCCAGCAAGCTGCCGAGCAGGCCCCAGAACTGGTCATCGTTGAGATAGCCCGTGATTCGGCCAACCTCACGTCCGTTGTCGAGCAGCACAAAGGTCGGCGTGTACCGCACCGGAGATTTCAACTGGGCGCCGTCGAGCTTGTCGCGGTCGACATTGATGCGCCTGAGCGGCGCGCGCTTGCCCTCGGCGGTCTTGTTGTAGATGACGCCGACATCACGGTCCCAGCGCTCACACCAGACGCAGCCGGCACGATCAAACATCAGGAGTTCGGCGGCCTGCACAGGCAGGGCTGCCAGTAAACCAAGCACCAGCGCAAAAATACCGAGCCCTCGGGCGACATTCAGTTGCAATGTTTTCATCTGACAAACATAGTCGAATTCATATATATGCGCCAGACGCACGTATCCCGGGGAACAGATGGGCTTTGATGTCTCGATGACCGGAGCTTTCGCGGCGGGACTTTTGTCCTTCCTGTCGCCCTGTGTCTTGCCTTTGGTGCCACCCTATCTGTGCTTTCTGGCTGGCATCTCGCTTGCGGAACTGAAAGGCGGGACGGATCAGGCTCCGGTGCGCCTGAACGGGCGCGTGGTTCTCTCCTCCATCGCCTTCGTGTTGGGTTTCACAACCGTTTTCGTGGCGCTAGGCGCCTCTGCCTCACTGCTGGGGCAGGTGGTCACGCAGTATTTCGACCTGCTGGCCAAGCTTGCAGGTGCCGTCATCATCGTGCTCGGCTTGCATTTTCTGGGCATCCTGCGCATTGGCCTGCTTTATCGAGAGGCGCGTTTCCAGACCCAGAGCAAACCTGCAAGTCTGGCGGGGGCCTATCTTGTCGGACTGGCTTTCGCCTTTGGCTGGACGCCGTGTGTTGGCCCAGTGCTGGCGACGATCCTGATCGTGGCAGGAGCCGAGGGCACGGCCTCGCGCGGCATGCTGTTGCTCGGCGTCTATTCGCTCGGGATCGGCCTGCCCTTCATGCTGGCTGCGATGTTTTCAGGCTCGTTTCTGAAGTTGTTGATGCGGCTGAGGGTGCATATGGGGCTGGTCGAGAAGGTGATGGGTGGGGCGCTGGTGGTCACTGGCTTGCTGTTCATCAGCGGAGCGAT
>JAYWHQ010000190.1:0-4267 GCA_043777655.1 Allobosea sp.
CATGGCGGAATTGGTCCGCACATCCGTCAGCGGCAGAATGCGGGCCAGAGTGTTGCTGCGGCAATTCACAGCCGGGTGCAGCGTCGTGAAGTCATTGAGCACGATGCCATTGTCCTTGGCATCTTTGTCGCCAGCCTGGTCGCGATCCCAGACGCAGCCCTGCCAGGTGGTGGGCGTGACGCGACCGACGCCGCAACCATTGCCGACATTGTTGTTCGCTGCGTTGCGGTTGCTGGCGATCGTGTCCTTGTCGCGGTTCGCGAAGCGGAAGAACGAGACGCGCTGCGCATCATCCGTCACATGACCTGAGCTGCAATATCCCGGACCTGCGCCGGACATCGAGCCTGCAAATGGCACGTCGGCGGCAACGGCATCCTGCACATTCTGCGGCATGCGCACCGTGGTGTCGAAAGGCACCAGCGAGATGCGGATCTGCCCGTCCGAAGTGGCCGCGTTCTTCATGATGCTGATGAAACCGGTCGAAGGCGAGGGATTGCTGCAATCCTGATTGCCGCAAAGCGCCTTCTTCAGCTCCTGAATCTTGTTGGACCAGCCCATCGAGCCGGTGTTGTCGAGCGCCAGTGCGATCTCGATCTCGTTCGTGCCCCAACTCGCCGAGGCTGTGCCGCGCACCTCCATCGAATCCTGGCCAAGCAGGCCCATGACGACGGTCTGCACATCGGTCTTGGCCGAGACAACGAGGGTCTTGTCGACCTTGGTCACCGTGATGTCAGAGGCGTTGATGGGGCTCTTGGTGCCCATGTTGGCAATCACCGCCTGACGGATGCGATCCGTCAGCTGCGCATTGGTCAGGCCAAGCTGGTCGCGCGCGCCGATCAGAACGGCAGCGTCGAGGCTGGCCTGCAACCGTGACTGGGCCTGCGTTGCACGCGCATAATCGAGCGCCGCGCCCACAAAACCGATCAGCGGAATGAACGCCAGCGCGAACAGCATCGCGACCGCGCCGTTCTCGTCTCGTGAAATTCTTTTTAGCGCACGCATCGGATGCTCCATCGGTCGTTGCCTCAGTGACGCCCTCGTATTGAAGCTTACGGATAATTCCTTTTCGGACACTGAAAGCATTTGATGCAATTTTTGCCTGTGTCGTTAACGTTCCGTTTACCATGCTGAATTGCGCGAAAATCGGCGGTCTGCTGTGGGAATTTCGGTCACGCAGACCGAGCGCGCGTTGTTTCCGGCGCAGGATCGGGCTATGCGCGCAGCAACCCGGCAACTGGAGCGGCCAAGCGTGATTCCGAACGACATCAAGATCACCCCCGCCCTTGTGGCCCAGCATGGGCTGAAGCCGGATGAGTATGAGCGCTTCCTCAAGTTGATCGGCCGCGAGCCGACCATCACCGAGCTCGGCATCGTCTCGGCCATGTGGAACGAGCACTGCTCCTACAAATCCTCGAAAATTCACCTGAAAACCCTGCCGACCAAGGCGCCCTGGGTCATTCAGGGGCCAGGCGAGAATGCCGGCGTCATCGACATCGGAGACGGCCTTGCCATCGTCTTCAAGATGGAGAGCCACAACCACCCCTCGTTCATCGAGCCGTATCAGGGCGCGACAACGGGCGTCGGCGGCATCCTGCGCGATGTTTTCACCATGGGTGCCAGACCCATCGCAGCGCTGAACGCACTCCGGTTTGGCTCGCCGGACCACCCGCGCACGCGCCATCTGGTGTCAGGCGTGGTGGCTGGCGTCGGTGGCTATGGCAATTCCTTTGGTGTGCCGACAGTCGGCGGCATCACCGGCTTCCACACGCGTTATGACGGCAACATCCTCGTCAACGCCATGGCGGTCGGCCTCGCCCGCGCGGACGAGATTTTCTATGCCAAGGCCAGCGGCGTCGGCAAATCCATCGTCTATCTCGGCTCGAAAACAGGCCGCGACGGCATCCATGGCGCCACCATGGCCTCTGCCGAGTTCGATGATGCCTCGGAGGAAAAGCGCCCGACCGTGCAGGTGGGCGATCCCTTTGCCGAGAAGCTGCTGCTCGAGGCCTGCCTCGAAATCATGGCCAAGGGCTGTGTCGATGCCATTCAGGACATGGGGGCGGCCGGCCTCACCTGCTCGGCTGTCGAGATGGGCGCCAAGGGCGATCTCGGCGTCGAGCTCCACCTCGAAAAAGTGCCCTGCCGCGAAGAGGGCATGACGCCTTACGAGATGATGCTGTCGGAGAGCCAGGAGCGCATGCTCATGGTGCTGACGCCCGGCAAGGAAGCCGAGGCCGAAGCCATTTTCTGCAAATGGGGGCTGGATTTCGCGATCATCGGCCACACCACCGACACGCTGCGCTTTGTTATCAAGCACCATGGCGAGACGGTGGCTGATCTGCCGATCAAGGAAATGGGCGACGAGGCCCCGGAATATGACCGGCCCTGGACGCCGACGCCCAAGCGGCCCGTGCTGGATGCCGCCTCCATCACCCCGCCCATGTCGTCACGCGAGGCACTGCTGAAGCTGATTGGCTCGCCCGATCTCTGCTCCAAACGCTGGGTCTATGAGCAATATGACACGCTGATTCTCGGCAATTCTGTCATCACACCGGGCGGCGACAGCGGCATCGTGCGCATCGAGAACGGCCCCAAGGGTCTCGCCATGACCGCCGACGTGACGCCGCGCTATTGCGAGGCGGACCCGTTCGAAGGCGGCAAGCAGGCGGTGGCCGAAGCCTGGCGCAACCTGACGGCGGTGGGCGCCACGCCACTCGCCATCACCGACAATCTCAATTTCGGCAATCCGGAGCGCCCCGAGGCGATGGGCCAGCTTGTCGGCTGCATCAAGGGCATTGGCGAGGCCTGTCGCGCGCTGGATTTCCCGGTCGTGTCGGGCAATGTCTCGCTCTACAACGAGACCAACGGCAAGGGCATCCTGCCGACGCCAACCATCGGCGGCGTCGGTGTGCTGGAGGATGTGACCAAACATGCAACCGTTGCCTTCAAGCAGGCGGGCGACACGGTGATGCTGATTGGCGACACGGCTGGCTGGCTCGGCCAATCCTCCTATCTCGCCACGATCTGTGGCCGCGAGGAAGGTGCGCCGCCGCCGGTCGATCTGGCCATCGAGAAGCGCAATGGCGATTTCGTCCGTGGCCTCATCTCGACTGGCCGCGTGACGGCCGTGCATGACCTGTCGGATGGCGGCTTGGCCGTGGCGCTCGCCGAAATGGCGATGGCGGGCGGCATCGGTGCGGCGATCTCCGACCTGCCTGCGGGCCTGGCGCATGCCGTGCTCTTCGGCGAGGATCAGGCGCGCTATCTCGTCACCTGCTCGTCCAACGAAGCGGCGGCCATCGCTTCGCAGGCTGCGGCGCAGGGCGTGCCAGGCGCCATGATTGGCGCAACAGGCGGCGATGCGTTGACGCTGCCGGGTGTCGAGCCCATATCACTGGCTGAACTTGCAGCTGCGCATGAAGCTTGGCTGCCCGCCTATATGGCAGGCAAGGCCGCCTGAGCACTGAGACCAGACACGGGAGCGAGCGACACGTCATGCCGATGAAAGCCGAAGACATCGAGATGATGATCCGGGCTGCGATCCCCGACGCTGTCGTCGAGATCAAGGATCTGGCGGGCGATGGCGACCATTATTCCGCCACCGTGACCTCTGCCGCCTTCACCGGCAAAAGCCGCGTGCAGCAGCACCAGATGGTCTATGCGGCGCTTCAAGGGAACATGGGCGGCGTGCTGCATGCCCTTGCGCTGACGACAGCGACACCCCAGAATTAGTCTCAGACAGGGCGGCAACGCCAGCACCAGATCCCGGAGCCCGAACATGACCGACATCAACACCCGTATCGACGCCGAAGTGAAGTCCGAGGACGTTGTCCTGTTCATGAAGGGCACACCGCAATTTCCGATGTGCGGATTCTCGGGCCAGGTGGTCCAGATCCTCAGCTATGTCGGCGTGCCGTTCAAGGGCATCAACGTGCTGGAAGACCAGGGCATCCGCGAGGGCATCAAGGGCTATTCCAACTGGCCAACGATTCCCCAGCTCTACGTCAAGGGCGAGTTCATCGGTGGCTGCGACATCACCCGCGAGATGTTCCAGGCGGGCGAATTGCAGGCCCTGCTGACGGAAAAGGGCATCGCCTTCAAACCAGCTGGCTGAAGCGCAAGCTGCTAACGGGCGGCCCGGTCAATCTGCCGGGCGATGGCGCGACCAACGCAGTCGTAAGCGGCATCGGTGCTGTGCAGGCTGTCCCACGAGGTCAGCTCGCCAAGCGGCACACCAGCGGCAACGGTCCGCTGCATCAGGGCGAAA
>JAYWHQ010000191.1:0-4265 GCA_043777655.1 Allobosea sp.
AGCCCCAGATTGTCGGCTGTCTGGCGCACCTTGCCCATGTCGAGCTTCTGGCCCTGCTTGGCCTGCATCTCGATCAAGGTGCCGCCGGTGAAATCAATGCCGAAATTCATGCCGACGGTGAGGAACAGCACGACAGAAATCACGGAAAGGATGGCCGAGAACGGAAAGCTCCAGCGCCGGAAGCGCATGAAGGAGAAGTTGGTGTCGTCCGGGAAAAGCCGCAGGAGTTTCATGTCTGTTTCCCGCCTCAGAACGGCAGCTGCTTGGGCCGCGCCAGCTTGTACCAGAGCGCAATCATCATGCGCGTCATGGTCACGGCTGTAACGACCGAGGTGATGATGCCCAGAATCATGGTGACGGCAAAGCCGCGCACCGGGCCTGAGCCGAGGATGTAGAGGATCAACGCCGCAATGAACATCGTGACGTTTGAATCGATGATGGTGGCGAAGGCGCGGTTGAAGCCTGCCTCCAGCGACGACACCATCGAGCGGCCTGCCTTGAACTCCTCGCGGATGCGCTCGTAAATCAGCACGTTGGCGTCAACGGCCGTGCCGATGGTGAGCACGATCCCGGCAATGCCCGGCAAGGTCATGGTCGCGCCGATCAGCGCCGAAAGCGCGAAGATCAACAGGATGTGGATCATGAGCGCAATGTTCGCGAAAACGCCGAACAGCCCGTAGGTGATGAGCATGAAGACGCAGACGAGCCCAGCCGCGACATAGGCCGCCATCTTGCCTGATGCGATCGAGTCAGCCCCGAGACCAGGCCCGACAGTGCGCTCTTCCACGACGGTCAAGGCAACCGGCAGAGCGCCCGAGCGCAGCTGGATGGCGAGGCTGTTGGCCGCTTCTGCCGAGAAGGTGCCGGTGATCTGGCCAGCGCCGCCCGTGATCGGTGTGTTGACAGTGGGTGCGGAAACCACATTCTTCTCGACAATGCCGCCGGGCTTCTTGTCGATCAGCAGGATCGCGAGGCGTCGCCCGACACCGCGCGAAGTCGCGTCGCCAAAGGCACGAGCGCCCTTGATGTTGAAGCGGAAGTTGATCGCCCATCCGCCGCGCTGGCTGTCAGGCCCGGCCTGCGCATCGATCAGGTCATCGCCCTTGACGATGACCGCACGCTCGACGCGCAAGGTGCCCCCGCCTTCACTGTAGGCGACAGTCTCGGTCTCGGCTTCGGGCGTGCCCTGCTCGGCGACAAAGCGGAATTCAAGCTCGGCGGTCGAGCCGACACGGCGCTTGACCTCTTCGGCATCGGTTGCGCCCGGCACCTGCAGCAGCACACGGTCAGCACCCTGACGCTGGATGTTGGGCTCGGTCGTGCCATCGGGATCGACGCGCTTGCGGATGACCTCGATGGAACGAACGATGGCGTTGCCGATGCGCTCCTGCACGCCGGCATCGGTGATGACCATCTGGATCGCGCCACCCTCGGCTTCCGTAATTTGCAGCAACTGCGGGCCACTGGCGCCCAGAAGCGCGTTTGCCTGCGGCTGAGCGAGAGCGCGCAGCCGGGTCATCACCTTGATGCGGTCGGCACCCTCCGGCAGGCGGAACGAGACGCCGCGGGGCTGAAGTGCCAGGCCGCCGGAGACGGCGATGCGCTCCTCGCGCAGAATATTGCGCACATCATTGCGGATCTGCTCTGCCTGCTGGCGGATAACGGACTGCGTATCGACCTCAAGCAGCAGATGCGCGCCACCTTGCAGATCAAGCCCAAGCGTGATCGCCTTGTGCGGCACAAGCCATTTCGGGACGAACGAGGGGATGGAAGCATTCCACGCCTTGAGCTGCTCTTTCGAAAACAGGCTCGGCACGGTGTAGGCGATGCTGCCAAACGCCAGCAGCAGCACAGCCAGGATCTTCCAGGTCGAGAAACGCAGCATCGGCTTTCAAAATTCCATATGTGACCGGGGTCGCAGCAGTGCGCTTGCCTCTGCTCAGGCCTTGACTGGCTCGCCCTTGGCCCGCACTTCGGAAATCATCGACTTGACGATGCGCACTTTCACGCCCTCGGCGATTTCGGCTTCCACCTCGGCATCATCGATGACCTTCGAAACCTTGGCGATGAAGCCGCCATTGGTGACAATGGTGTCGCCACGGCGCACATTCGAGATCATCTCGCGATGATCCTTCACGCGCTTTTGCTGCGGGCGGATGATGAGGAACCACATGATGATGAAAATCAGCACGAACGGCACGAGCGACATCAGCATGTCAGTGCCACCGGCACCGCCGACACCTTGGGCAAAAGCAGGGGTAATCACGTGGGGAAACTCCTTCGCAGCAGCACCAGGACCGATTGGCAGGGCGCCGGGGCGGACAAACATCAAAACGTAAACCAGCTGCGCAAGCTATAGCCAGCCGCACATCAAAATCAATTCGCACGGCCAGCGTGAACCGACCGCCGGTGTCAGGTGCAACAGGTCATGGACCCCGCGGCAGCCTTGACTTAAGAAATCAGGGCTAGCCGCCTCTCATCCATGCTCCTGCACCTAGGGGCTCAACTCTCGCAGCGCAACGATTTTCATAAAATCTCATGACAACCACCGCAACCGATCCCATGCATGTTCTCCTTGCTCGCATCGCCGATGCGCTCGACCGGATGGCGCCGCCCGCTCCGCCCGCGCTCGACATGAGCGCAGCCGATGCCTTTGTCTGGCACCCGAAAGAGCGGCGCCTGGCCCCCGTGAAGCGGGTGAACCGGGTTGAGCTGATGCTGCTGCGCGGCATCGACCGGGTGCGCGATACGCTTTCGGAAAACACCGAGCGTTTTGCCAAAGGCTTGCCGGCCAACAACGTGCTGCTCTGGGGCGCACGCGGCATGGGCAAGTCTTCGCTGGTGAAGGCGATCCACGCTGAAACGAACAAGCAGCGCAAGCAGACCGACAGGCCGTTGAAGCTGATCGAGATCCACCGCGAGGATGTCGAGACATTGCCCATGTTGATGGCCATATTGCGCGAGGATGCGCATCGCTTCATCGTTTTCTGCGATGATCTGTCCTTCGATGGCGGCGATACGTCTTACAAGTCGCTGAAAGCCGCGCTCGATGGAGGCGTTGAAGGGCGACCCGAAAACGTCGTGTTCTATGCCACCTCGAACCGCCGCCATCTGCTGCCGCGCGACATGATGGACAATGAGCGCTCCACCTCGATCAACCCAGGCGAGGCCATCGAGGAAAAGGTCTCGCTATCGGACAGGTTCGGCCTCTGGCTCGGCTTCCACAAATGCAGCCAGGACGAATATCTGGAGATGGTTTTCGGCTATGCCGACCATTTCGAGCTGAAGATCGACCGCGAGCAACTGCGCACTGAGGCGCTGGAATGGTCGATCACCCGCGCCAGCCGCGCCGGTCGCACAGCCTGGCAATTCGTGCAGGACGTTGCGGGACGGCTTGGGCAGAAGCTCGATCAGGGCTGAGGCCGAGTTCGGACAAAAAGCTCAACATTGCGAGGCGGCATCGCCGCCGCGGCAATCCAGAACTGTGTCCATCAGGCCAAACAAGCCGGATTGCTTCGCTTCGCTCGCAATTGTGCAGGTTCATTAATTCGCTGATTGGATTTGATCCAGGTGGATTAGATCCGAGATGCGCGACAACAGTTTTGACCGAACGATTGAGCGGAACGACCTCCAGAAGTGGCGGTTCCTGATTGCGGAGTACGAGCAGGTGAAGGCCGGGCTTTCTGTGGAGTTTCGCCGGGTTGGGGATTTTTACCGCTTCCACGGCACCTGCTCACAGACCTTCCGGAAGTATTACAATCGGCACCTTCAGGGTGGCGGCAAGGACGAGGACCTGCTGCCCCGGCGACGTGGCCCCAGATGGCGCTCCCGGCGCACACCTGAGCCTGTGGAGGCGGCTGTCACGAAGCAGCGCCGGCTGGGCCTGAACCGCTACGAAATCCACGCTGCCTTGCGTGAGCAGCGCGAGCAGGTACCATCGCTCTCCACCATCCATCGCATCTTGGTCCGTCATGGCCTCAACCGCAAGACACCCGCCATGAAGGAGGCAAAGCGCCGCATCATCAAGGAGCGCCTGGGCGAACTCGGGCACATCGACCTGCACCAGTTGCCGCAGGATATCTTCCTGAAAGCCCCGGAAAAGCCGGTTTACGTGATCAGCCTCATCGACAGCCTCTCCCGTCTGGCATGGGCGGAGGTCGTCGCGTCCAAGAAGGCCCTGCCGGTGATGTTCAAGGCCTTGAAGATCATCAACACCCTCAACGTCAGCTTCGGCCTGCAGTTCGAAGCCATCATGACCGACAACG
>JAYWHQ010000192.1:0-15388 GCA_043777655.1 Allobosea sp.
CGGACAAGGAGGGCTTCCTGCGCTCCGAGACCTCGCTGATCCAGACCATTGGCCGCGCCGCGCGCAATGTCGATGGCCGCGTCATCCTCTATGCCGACAAGATCACCGGCTCGATGGAACGCGCCATGGCCGAGACGGACCGGCGCCGCGAGAAGCAGGTGGCCTACAACACGCAGCATGGCATCACGCCGACGACGATCCGCCGCGACATTGCCGATATTCTGGGCTCCGTTTCCGAGCGCGACCGCGTCACCGTCGATATCGGCATGGGCAATGCGCTGCCCTCCATCGGGCACAACTTCAAGGCCAATCTCGCCGATCTCGAAAAACGCATGCGCGAGGCTGCCGCCAATCTCGAATTCGAGACCGCCGCCCGCTTGCGCGACGAGATCAAGCGGCTGCAAGCCACCGAACTCGCCATCGCCAATGACCCTATGGCCAAGCAATCCGACATCGAGGGGCAGGCCGGGCGCTACAAGGGCGAGCGCAGCTATGGACGCGCCGCCAACCTCCCCACCCGCGCCGCCAAACCCTCACTCGACGCCATGGGGCCGGGAACGGACCGCGCCGTGCCGCTGGGGGCCGATGTGCGGGGCAAGGGCGGGGGAAGGCCGGGACCGGGGAAGAAGCGGGGGAAGTGAATCGCATTCTATGCGGTCACGCCTCCACCACCAGCACCCGCATCTGCGGCCCTGACCGGAACTGCGCGTCTGCCGTGACGAAGACATCGCAGCCGCTTTCCAGCGCACTGAGATAGTGCATCGCGTCGATAAGCTTCAGCCCCAGCGCGCCGCCATGTAGAGAGGCACGTCTGGCCAGCGCGCCGTCTAACGGCGTGAACTCGATTTCGCCGCTGCCGAACAGACGCTCATAGGCGGCGAGCGCCGTCGCGTTGCCATCCTTTGCTGGCTTGTAGAGGCACTCGGCAATGGCGATCTCGCTGGTGACGAGCCGGGCACCGGCTGCTTGCGCTGCCAGAAAGACCTGCCGCACGGCCTCGACAAAGCGCGGGTTCGCCTCGATGAAATAGACCCAGATGTTGCTGTCGATATAGATCCGCGCGCCGCTTTCAAATGCGGTCTTCCCGTCAGCCATTGTCCCGCAGCCAGCGCAGGTGCGCATTGATTTCGTCAGCGCTGCGCGGGCCATTGACTGGAATGCCGGCACCGCCCAGCGTCAACGTTGTCGCGAGGCTGCGCCGAGATGCACCTTGCGTCTCTTCCCGCTCGATCTCGTCCAGGTGCTTTTCCAGCGCGCGCTGCATCAGGAACGAGCGCGAGCGCCTGGTCTTCACGGTCGCACGGTCAAGCCGCGCGCGGGCCTCTTGCGGCAGGCGCAGGGAAATTGTTGGCGATGGCGCGCTCATTCAACTCTCCTCGCAGATGGTTTGTTGGCACTCTTGCGTGCTGCAATGTAACACAATGCAGTCGAACGCGCGAGCCAGCGAGCGCAATCGCGGTGGCCCTCAACCCTGCGCCAGCAACTTCCGCAGCCGCACCACCTTGAAATAGCCCCGGCCGATATAGACGGTCTCGTAGCGGCCGGTGCGGGCGGCCCAGTTCGTCAGGCGGCTGATGCGGAAATCGGTGCTCCAGCCCACGGCTTTGGCCAGCGGTGCGAGTGCACGCCAGACAGGCACCATCGGGCCCGTGTCGGGCGCGAGGCGGCTCGAGATGATGATCTCGCCGCCCGGTTTCAGCACGCGGTCCATCTCGTCGAGCGCGGCCTCCGGGTCCGGCACCAGCGTGATGACGAATTGCGCGGTGACCGCATCAAAAGCCTCATCGGCAAAGCCGAGGCGGCACGCATCCATGACCACGAGGCCCTGCACCTGATGCAGTTTCTGGTCACGCACCTTGGCCTGCGCCACTTTCAGCATGTCATGGGACAGGTCGGCACCCGTCACGCGCTTGTCGGCGCTGAAATAGGGCAGGGTGAGGCCTGTGCCGACGCCGATTTCCAGGATGTTGTTGCCGCTGGCGCAAGCCGCCGCGACGGCTTCGCGCTGGGCGCGGGCCAGCAGGCGCAGATAGACCTTGTCGTAGAACTTCGCCCAGATGGCATAGACGCGCTTCTGGCCATCGAGATCATAGGTCACGGACATGAAAACGTTCCTGAAGGATCAGACAGGGCTGGTGGCGAGGGTTGCCGGATTGGCAGCAGGCATCAGCGGGCGCACCATCGGGCGGATGGTGCCGCCGCCCAGTACGCGGGCATCGGGGGCGGCGCTGTCATAGATCACGCAGGCCTGGCCGGGCGAGACGCCTTCCTCGCTGGTCGCGAGATCGACCACGGGTCCGTCGGCGGTCAGGCGCAGCTGGCCGGGGCGCGGCACGCGGGTGGAGCGCACGCGCACGGCGACGTCCAGCCCCTCGGGCGGAAGCGCATCGAGGGCCACATCGCCGATCCAGTTCATCTCGCGCAGCCGGATGGTGCTGATCGCCAGCGCCTCGCGCGGGCCGACGATCACGCGCGCGTTTTCGGCATCGAGCCGCAGCACATAGAGCGCCTCGCTCGAAGCAATGCGGATGCCGCGCCGCTGGCCGACTGTGTAATGCAGCACGCCCTCATGCTGGCCGAGCACGCGGCCATCGAGATGGACGATCTCGCCAGGGCGCGATGAACCGGGCTTCAGCCGCTCGATGACATCGGCATAGCGCCCATTGGGCACGAAGCAGATGTCCTGGCTGTCGGGCTTGTCGGCAATGGCGAGGCCAAGCTCGGCGGCCAGCTCGCGCGTGCGGCTCTTGTCGAGATGGCCCAGCGGGAAGCGCAGCAGATCGAGCTGGTCCTGCGTCGTGCCATAAAGAAAATAGCTCTGGTCGCGGTTGGGATCAGCGGCGCGGAACAAGCCACGATGGCCGTTGGGCAGCAGGGCGTCGCGGACATAATGGCCGGTGGCCAGCGCATCGGCGCCCAGCTCGCGGGCAAGGTTCAGCAGGTCGCGGAACTTGACCGACTTGTTGCACTCGACGCAGGGGATCGGCGTTTCGCCCGCCAGATAGCTCTCGGCAAAACGCTCGATCACCGCGTCCTTGAAGCGGTTCTCATAGTCCAGCACGTAATGCGGAATGCCGATGGCTTCGGCCACACGGCGGGCATCGTGAATGTCCTGCCCCGCACAGCAGGCGCCCGCGCGATGGATGGCCGCGCCATGATCGTAAAGCTGGAGCGTGACGCCGATGACCTCATAACCCTGGCTCTTGAGCAGGGCTGCGACCACCGACGAGTCCACGCCGCCAGACATGGCCGCCACCACGCGGGTCTCGCCCGGCGGCTTGGCAATGTCGAGCGAGTTGAGGGCGTGGGTCATGTCGGTTTTGCTGCTGGCCTTCAGTGGTGATTTTAGAGCTCTCCCAGCGGGCTATAGCGGTTTTGACGCCGCCAAACCAGTGCGAAGCGCGTGCTGCCGCCTCGGCAAATGCTGCCGGGTGGAGAGTGTCAAAGGCCCGTTCTTGCCGGGCCTGACGGACTGCTACGACACGTAACCTGTTGATTAAAAACAATATCTGGGTTGGCCCGGCCCTTGCTCCGGTGATGGCAGAAGTCGTGTGCCGTTTTCCAGCGTTTCGGGATCCTGTCGTGTCACAGATCAACTCTTCCACTTCCGTGTTCGACCCTGCCAGCCCTGCCCGGCAGGCGAGGCCCCGTGCGCAAGCTCCGGAGTCTCCGGCTTTCTCGCTGCCGAAGCCGGAGTTCCGGTCGCCGCGCGGTGACGAGATCGCGTCTGCCCGGCGGCAGGATGTTCGCCCGGACGCCCGCCAAGATACTCGCCAAGATGCGCTTCGTGACACGAGGCAAGACTCAAGACAGGATGCGCTGGCGCGGCGTGATGCCCGCGACGCGGTGCGTGACGCTGTGCGGGATGCGCAACGTGATGGGCGCGAGAACAACGGGCTTGCCCGTCGCGAACAGCTTGCTGACGATCGGCAGCAAGCGCGTGCGCCTCAGGGGCGTGATCCCTGGGCCGAGCGCGCAGCCGAGGCAGCTGTTTCTCCGGAAGTTGCCACTCAGGACCGAACGTCAGCGGATCAAGCGTCTCCGGAAGCTGTCTCCGCGCAGGCTTCTGCCGAGGCGTTGCAGGCTGAAGAGGGTTCAGTCGAAGACACGCAAGGCCTGATCGAGGCCGCCATCATCGAAACCGTGCAGCTGGCCGAGCCTGTTGTTGCCAAGCTCGCGCCCGAGGCCGCACTTTCCGAGAATATCCTGGCGGCAGCGGCGGGGACTTCTGAAGCCACCGCTGCGACCGAGGCTGCAGGGCCTGCGGAACCGGCGGCGGTGACCGCCGGACTTTCAGGCGCGCAATCCCTGGCTGGCGCGGCCCTGGCTGGCGCGGCTCTTGCCGCGCAGCCGGTCGCCGACCAGACCGGCGCATCGATTGTTGCAGGTGGCAGCCATCCAGCTGGTGGTGGCGAGATCAGGATCGAGGCCAAGGAGGCCCATGGTGCTGCCTTGCCGGCACAGGCTTCCGGCGATAATGCCGGGATCGGGGAGGCGAAATCCGCTGACAGCAAGCCCGCCGATATCAAGCCTGCTGACGCTAAGGCACTCCAGACTTTTGCCGAGACGCTGACGCAGGCCAATCAGGCAGCACCCAGCGCGCGGACAGACATCCAGACCGCTCAGACGAACCTGGCGCTGGCACAAGGCGCGCCAGATGCGAGCGCAGCGCAGGCCGCAGCCGAACAACGCCCTGCACCCGAGACCACACGCCCTACGCCCATGCATGCACTGCCGCTCGAAATCGGGCTTCAGGCGATGGCGGGCTCGAAGCGCTTCGACATCCGGCTTGATCCGGCCGAGTTGGGCCGCGTCGATGTGCGTCTGGAATTCAACGATGATGGCACGGTGACCGCCAGCCTGACCGCGGACCGCGTCGAGACCCTGCAGATGTTGCAGCGCGACGCCCGCACCCTGGAGCGCGCTTTCGAACAGGCCGGGCTGAAATCATCCGAAGGCGGGATCGATTTCCAGCTGCGCGATCAGGGGCAGGGCGAACGCCAGGCCCAGCGCGAACAGGAGCAGCAGTCCTCGCAGAGCCGCAGGTCGCGCGCGGGTGACGATGCCATGACCGAAATGAAATCTGTCGAAGCTGCCGTGCTGCGCCGTCTGGCGCGTCCGGGCGGCGTTGATCTCGTGATCTGAGGAGTCGACCATGCCCACAGCCAGCACCCCTGTCACCGGCAACACCGCAAGCGGCCTTGCCGCCGGCAAGACGACCAGCACGTCGAAATCCATTGCCAACAATTTCGACCAGTTCCTGCTGCTGCTCACCACACAGCTGAGGAACCAGAGCCCGCTGGACCCGCTGGACACCAACCAGTTCACGCAGCAGCTGGTGCAGTTCGCCTCGGTCGAGCAGCAGCTCAAGACCAATGACACGCTGTCCGCCATTCTCGGGCTCAACAAGGCGACCACCGTGTCCAATGGCCTGGGCTTTGTCGGCCAGACCATCACGGCCGATGGCACAACCACGCGTCTGGCGGATGGCAAGGCAAACTGGGGTCTGGACGCGCCGCGCGCCGGCACCGCCACGATCACCATCAAGGACAAGAACGGCAATGTGGTTGCCACCGACCGCCAGACACTGACGGCTGGCGCCCAGACCTACAGCTGGGCCGGGCGCACCTCGACGGGAACGGTGGCCGCGCCGGGCGACTACACGATCTCGGTCGCTGGCCAGGATACGGGCGGCCAGAACATGGCGGTGAAGACCGAGCTGCGCGGCGTGGTGACAGGCGTGAACTTCGAGGGCGACACGCCGGTGCTGAAGATCGGAGATCTCGCCGTGCCGATCGACAAGGTCAAAACCGCGACGAAGGCCACCAACTGAGCGGCGGATCATACGCATGCGAGGCCGCGCGAAACTTCTGTTTTCCTTTAGGCAAATGTTAAATCTGCGCGCCTATGGTCTTGGAAGTTGTCTGCGTCAGTCGAGTTGTGTGAGCGTATCATGACTGAACTTCTTCGCCCCCGGGTGAAATATGTCATCGGCCCCGATGGGAGCCCATTGACCATTGCCGATCTTCCGCCGCCTTCAACAAGGCGATGGGTGATCCGGCGAAAGGCCGAGGTTGTGGCAGCCGTTCGCGGCGGGCTCCTGAGCCTTGAGGAGGCCTGTCAGCGCTATACGCTGACGGTCGAGGAATTCCTCTCTTGGCAGCTGTCGATTGACAGCCACGGCCTTGCGGGCCTGCGCACCACGCGCATCCAGCATTACCGCCAATAGCATTTCGTCATTGTGGCTCGTTTGAAGGCGTCCCGGCATGCAGCCGGCGGCGCCTTTTGCGTTTTTTTTGCAACTCTTTGCATCAAGGCCTTCACCGTTAACCACCTGCTAACCATGACCTAGGCAAAACTTGCCCAGTCAGCAGCGCGCCCTTCGCGTTGCAGGGTCGGCAGCGGGGTTGCGCGTGGGTGGCATCGGCGAACAGTTGAGCAAGTTTGGCGTGGGCCGCTTAGCAGCCATGCTGGCGGTGACGCTTGCGCTGATGGGCTTTTTTGCCTTCGTGATCCTGAAAGTCACCCAGCCTGCCATGAGCGTGCTGTTCTCCGATCTCTCCTCGCAGGATGCGAGCGCGATCGTGAAGGACCTCGACCAGCGCAACATCCGCTATGAGGCCAGCGCTGATGGCCAGACGATTCGCGTCGCCAAAGCCGATGTGCCGAAGCTGCGCATGGAGCTGGCCGGCAAGGGCATCCCGTCCGGAGGCGGTGTCGGCTACGAGATTTTCGACAAGGGCGACGCCTTTTCCTCCACCAGCTTCGTGCAGGGCATCAACCATCTGCGTGCGCTGGAAGGCGAGCTTGGCCGCTCGATCCGCGCCATCAGCCGGGTGCAGGCGGCGCGTGTCCATCTGGTCATCCCCGAGCGCAAGCTGTTCGACAAGGACCGCGAGGCTCCGCGCGCCTCCATCGCGCTGAAGCTGCGCGGCGATCTCGAGGCCGGGCAGATCCGCGCCGTGCGGCACCTGGTGGCGTCAGCGGTCGAGGGGTTGAAGCCCGAGCGCGTCTCGATCGTCGATGAAAAGGGCCGCCTTCTGGCCGATGGTGCGCAATCTGACCTTGGTGTTGCCGGTCTTGGCCTTGAAGAGCGCCAGAATGGCATCGAACGGCGCCTGAAAGTGCAGGTCGAGGACATCGTGGCCAGCATCGTCGGCCATGGCCGCGCCCGTGTGCAGGTGGCAGCCGAGCTGGACGTCAACCGCATCGAGAGCCGCTCCGAGAGTTTTGACCCGGAAAGCCGCGTGGTGCGCTCCAGCAACAACCGCAACGAGACGCAGCAGACATCCGAGCCAAAGGATGGCGCCGTTTCGGTCGGCAATGAGCTGCCGGGCGCAGCTGGGCAGGGCGGGCAGGCCGCTGCCTCGCGTGACCAGACAGCCAAGACCGAAGAGGTGGTGAACTACGAGATTTCCCGCACGACGCGCACCGAGGTGCTCGAAGGTGGGCGCGTGAAGAAGCTCTCCGTCGCCGTGCTGGTGGATGGCATCTATCCAAAGACCCCCGCTGGCGAAGCGACCTATCAGCCCCGCCCGGCCGAAGAGCTTG
Organism: Allobosea sp.; assembly: GCA_043777655.1. Classification (GTDB taxonomy): domain Bacteria; phylum Pseudomonadota; class Alphaproteobacteria; order Rhizobiales; family Beijerinckiaceae; genus Allobosea. The sequence continues at coordinate 7,552 of JAYWHQ010000192.1, forward strand.
AGCGCATCGGCCAGCTGGTGCGCACCGCCATCGGTTTCGACAAGGGGCGCGGCGACCAGGTGGAGATCATCAACCTGCGTTTTGCCGAAGGCCCGCAGAAGATCGATCTGGTCGAGCAGACCTTCATGCAGCAGATGCTGGCCTTCACCCGCGAAGACATGATGCGCATGGCCGAGCTTGGCGTGATCGCCATTCTGACACTGATCGTGCTGCTGGCTGTGGTGCGGCCTCTGCTGAAGCAGATCGTGGCGCCTGAAGTGGCAAGGCGCATCGCGTCTGGCGCCCCTGCCGGTGCCGCAATGGGCGCGCTCGCCGCGATTGCCGGTGTGCCGCAGCCAGCCATGGTGATGCAGATGCCAAGCGAGCCCGAAACCCCATCCGAGCGGATGCTGGCGATGGCGCAGATCAAAGGCCAGATCAAGGCGCAATCGGTCGACAAGGTCGGCCAGATGGTCAAGGCCAACCCGTCGGATTCGGTCGCGGTTCTGCGCAGCTGGATCCACGAAAACGGTCAGGCGTGAGCTTAAGCCATGAGCACCGCGCCCCGATCCATCGCCACCCGCACCAAATCGACCGAGACCGAGCCCGGCATGCTCAAGCCGCCGCCCGAGCTGAATGGCCCGCAGCGTGCCGCCGTGATGCTGCTGATCCTCGGCGATGAATATGGCCGCGATCTCTGGAAAGAATTCGAGGATGACGAGGTGCGCATCATCACGCGCTCCATGGCCGAGCTTGGCACGGTCGATGCCGACACGGTCGAGCGGCTGATGGTCGATTTTGTGGCCAAACTGTCGAATGCCGGCTCGGTCACGGGCTCGTTTGATCGCACGGAATCGCTGCTGGGCAAGATCCTGCCCAAGCATCAGGTTTCGCTCATCATGGAAGAAATCCGCGGTCCGGCTGGTCGCAACATGTGGCAGAAGCTCGGCAATATCGATGCGTCGGTGCTGGCGAATTTCCTCAAGAACGAATATCCGCAGACCGTTGCTGTCGTGCTGTCGCGCATCCGGCCCGATCATGCCGCGCGCGTGCTGTCGCATCTGCCGGATGATCTGGCGGTGGATGTGGTTGGCCGCATGCTGCGGATGGAGTCGGTGCAGAAGGAAGCGCTCGACCACATCGAGAATTCGCTGCGCAGCGAATTCGTTGCCACGCTGGCGCAGACCAGCCGCCGCGATCCGCACGAGATGATGGCTGAAATCTTCAACGGTTTCGACCGCCAGACCGAGACGCGCTTCCTCTCGGCGCTCGACATCCTCAACAAGGAATCCTCGCGCAAGATCCGCTCGCTGATGTTCACCTTCGAGGATCTGGCCAAGCTCGATACGGCGGCCGTGCAGACGCTGCTGCGCCAGATCGACAAGGACACGCTGGCGCGCGCGCTGAAGGGCGCGACCGAGACCATGCGCACTTTCTTCTTCGCCGGCATGTCGACGCGTGCTTCCAAGAACCTGCAGGATGACATGCAGGGCCTTGGGCCGATGCGCCTCAAGGAGGTCGATGAGGCGCAGACCAAGATGGTGGTCATTGCCAAGGATCTGGCCGACAAGGGCGAGATTGTCATCTCCAAGAACAACTCCGAAGACGAGCTGGTGTACTGATGTCAGCCTCAGCCCGCTTTCTTTTCGAGACTGATTTTCGCGGCAGCGGCAACCCGCAGGGCCCGACCGATGCGGACCTGACGGCTGCGCGCCAGCAGGGCTATTCCGAAGGCGTGGCACACGGCCAGGCGCAGGCGCTCGCCGAAATCGAGCAGCGCGTCCAGTCGATGGCGGGCGTGCTTGTGCAGAACATCGATTCGCTCCTCTCCGAGATGGATGCGCGGACGCAAGCGGTCGAGGCGGCGGCAGCGCAGGTTGCCGTGCTGCTGGGCGAGCGCATCGGCGCGGCAGCCCTGGCGCAGAACCGGATGGCCGGGTTGGAATCGGCTGCGCGCGATTGCATGGCCCATGCGCGCACGGCGCCGCATTTGGCGGTTCGCGTGCATGAATCGATGGTCGAGGCCGTGGACGCGCTGTTTGCGCGACTGGGTCGCGAGACCGGCTTCGGCGGGCGTGTGGTTGTGCTGGGCGAGCCGGACATCGTGCCCGGCGACGGCCGCATCGAGTGGGCCGATGGCGGCGTTCTGGTCGAGCAGGACCGGATCGAGCAGGCCGTGGCCAGCGCTGTAGAACGTATTTTCGGCATCGGCACCGCCGTTGCCGGGGCCGTACAGAGGCCCGACATGAGGACGCAACATGAGCATTGAAACCGAACTTCCCCTGCCGCCACTGAGCGCCAGTGATGTGTCGTTCGACGGCGCGCGCGCAGCCGCCCATCCGGAGCGCTCCGGCCCGGTGCCGACCAAGACTGCCGGAGACCTCGAACAGGTGTTCGATGTGCCGGTCACCGTGTCTGCCGTGCTGGGTGCCTCGCGCATGCCGGTTGGCGATCTGTTGCGGATCGCGCCCGGCGCCGTGCTGGAGCTGGACCGCCGTGTCGGCGAGGCCATCGATATCTATGTCAATGACCGGCTGGTCGCACGCGGCGAGGTTGTCGTCGTGGAAGAGAAGCTGGGCGTGACGATGACGGAAATCATCAAGGCTGACCGGTAATCCTGTCAGAGCTGGGGGAGACGGGCCATGCGCCTCATTATTGTTGGAAGCCTCAAAGGGCAGCTCATCACGGCTGCCAAGATTGCAGTGGCGCGCGGCGCTTCCGTGACCCATGCCGAGAACGTCGATCAGGCACTTGCGGTGCTGCGCGCCAAGGGCGCCGACCTGCTGATGGTCGATGTCGAGCAGCCGATCGCGCGGCTTGTCGCAGCGCTGGACGCGGAGCGCATCCGCACCCCGGTGGTCGCCTGCGGCACCAGCACGGATGCGAAGGCGGCTGTCGCTGCCATTCAGGCGGGCGCGCGCGAATATCTGCCGCTGCCGCCCGATCCTGACCTGATCGCCGCCGTGCTGGAAGCTGTGGCGAGCGACCGCGCCAGCATGATCTGGCGCGATCCGGCGATGGAACGCGTTGTGCAGCTGGCCGAGCAGGTGGCGCGCTCGGAAGCACCCGTGCTGGTCACGGGCGAGAGTGGCACCGGCAAGGAAGTGATTGCCCGGCATCTCCACCAGAAATCAAACCGCAAGGACCGTCCTTTCGTGGCGGTGAACTGTGCGGCCATCCCTGACAATCTGCTCGAGTCAGAGCTTTTCGGCCATGAGAAGGGTGCTTTCACCGGTGCCGTGGCGCGGCGCATCGGCAAGTTCGAGGAGGCCAATGGTGGCACCTTGCTGCTGGACGAGATCACCGAGATGGATGTGCGCCTGCAGGCCAAGCTGCTGCGCGCCATTCAGGAGCGCATGATCGACCGGGTCGGTGGCAGCGCGCCGGTGAAGGTCGATATCCGCATCATCGCAACTTCGAACCGCACCCTAGCGGAAGAGGTGCGCAAGGGCACCTTCCGCGAGGATCTGTTCTATCGGCTCAATGTCGTGCATCTGCGCCTGCCGCCGCTGCGCGAGCGCTCGCAGGACATTCTGGTTCTGGCCGATCATTTCGCCAGGAAATATGCCGAGCTGAACGGTGTGCCGCATCGACCGGTGGCGCAGGAGGCGCGCAAGCTGCTTTTGACCAATCCGTGGCGGGGCAATGTGCGCGAGCTGGAGAACACGCTGCACCGGGCCGTGCTGCTGGCCCATGGCACCGAGATCGGCTCAGATGCCTTGCGCACGCCAGAAGGCGAGACGCTGGGCCCCGCATCGGGCGACGTGGCGGCACGCGTGGCGCAGGTGGCTGAGGCAGTCACGCGCGGGCTTGTCGGGCGCACGGTTGCCGATGTCGAGCGCGATCTGATCCTGGACACGCTGGACCATTGCCTGGGCAACCGCACGCATGCGGCGCGAATCCTCGGCATCTCGATCCGCACCTTGCGCAACAAGCTGGGCGAATACATTGCCGGTGGCATCGACGTGGCTGAACCCGGTCAGGCGCGGGTGAACGCGGCCTGACCGGTCAGAGCATCAGAGCCGCAAGCTCAAAAGGCGCGGTAATACACGCGCCGGACGGGGCGGCGATAATAGACCCGGCGCACAGGGCGACGATAATAGACGCGCCGGACGGGGCGACGATAATAGACGCGTCGAACCGGGCGATAATAACGGCGGCGGCCATAATAATACTGGCTGTCAGCCGTTTCCGCTGTGTCCAGCTTGGCCTGGGTTGCTGCATCAACAGCCTCTGTCTCGGGCTGCGGCGGAGCAACAGGCTCCGCTGACGGAGCAGGTGCAGCCTCGGCCTGGCTGGTGCCGATCACGGCTGTGGCGGCAAATGCGCCCAGGAGTCCAATTACGAAAGAGCGTCTTTTCATCGTTTCTCTCCAGTTGTGCCGTGCCAGGCAGAAGCCTGACGGTACCCCTACGTTAGCTTGCAACGCGAGCCGCTCGAATTCAAGGGGAAATGAGCCGGCCTATGCCGCCTTGCCCTGCTCGCCTCTTTCCTGTGCCGACATGGTCAAGGGCGGCAGGGACACGCGGTTGCGGCCGGCCTTCTTGGCTTCGTAGAGCGCTGTGTCGGCATGGCGCATCAGGGTTGCGGCCCAATCAGGATCACCGATCTGCACGCAGGTGGCGCCAACGCTGACCGTGAGCACCTGTCCCAGGCCATCGGCATGGGGCATGGCTTGCGCCTCGACTGCGCTGCAAATCTCCTGACCGAGCCGCAGCGCGGCATCAAGGTCGCGACCTGGCATCAGCACGGCAAATTCCTCACCGCCAACGCGATAGGCAACGGCATCAGCCGCCAGTGCACGCAGCTCGACCTCATGCGCCACGCAAATCAGCGCCGAGTCGCCCCGGCCATGGCCATAGCGATCGTTGAAGCGCTTGAAGAAATCGATATCGAGCATGAGCAGCGACATGTCCTGGCCGGCCCTGGACATGTCGCTCTTGAGGTTTTCAAGCACCTGGTCGAAGCAGCGCCGGTTGGCGATGCGGGTCAGCCCGTCGCTGAAGGCCATCTCGTTGAGCAGTTCCTTGGCTTTCATCAGCGCGGTCTCGCGCTTGCGGATGCGGCGCCCCATGATGGCGACATCACGCGACAGTTCCGCAAATTCGCGGGTCATGTGGCGCGGCATCTTGCCAGGAAGCTGGCCGCCACCGCCGATGATATGGGCTGCTCTCGCGATATCCCGCAAGGGGCGGATGAGCAGAAGATAGCCGCCGAAAATGGCTGTCAGCATGAGGCCGGCCAGCAGGGCAGCGATGCTGATCGTGCTCGACCGCAGCTTGCGGTCAATCTCGGCCGTGATCTGCGCCTGCGAGAACCCGACGACAATCTTGGCCTTTGTGTCCGGCAAGCTCATGAAACTGATGAGGCGTTCCTCGCCGTCGAGATCCTTCGCAACCATGGTGCCGGAACTGGCTGAAGCTATCGCGCTGAAAAGGGGCTGGGTGCGGTAGTTCTGGCCTGCTGCCAGCGCATTCGGCAGGGCCGGATAGCGCGCCAGCAAGGTGCCCGCGCTGTCGAACATCGCAACCATGCTGCCAGGCTCGCGGGAAGCGACGTCTTTGGCCGTCTTCTCGATGGCCTGCAGGTCCAGCGTCGCGACCAGAACCCGGACAGGCTTTCCGGACTTGTCGAACACCGGCAAGGCGGCGGCCAGGCTCGGCTTGCGGCTGACACGGCCCAGGATGAAATCGCTGACCGTGAACTCGCCGGCTGCCAGCGCCTCGCGGAAATAGGCGCGGTCGGAAATGTTGATGTTGCGTGCAACGTCCAGGCTGGTGCAGCTCACATGCCCCTGCAATGTGACGGAATGGAACCCGATCGCCCACTCACGCGTCTCGGCAATTTCGTGCATGACCAGATTGCAGGCCTCAGGTGAGGCGCTGACGACATCCGGCACCTTCGACAGCACGTCGAGGGTCAGGCGGACATTGTTGACCGCATCCGACTGGGCTTTGACCACGGCTTCGGCATATCGCCTGACTGCGCGATCAGCGGTCGCATGCGCCTGTTCGCGATCCTGCTTCAGCTCGTGCATCTGGCTGAGCGTGATCGGCAATGCCACGACCATCGCCAGACAGCAGAGTTGCACCCTGAGCCCGCCGAAAAGACCAAGAGATTTTTGTAACAGGCGCGCGGGCATTGACGTTCCACTCATTCCTCGACCCCGCGTGGATTAGTCGGCTCAAATGTTGAACGAACTCGTCCATCTCCCTGATGCCCCGCGACATTTTGGTGTCGAGGGTTAGCAAAGGATTTCTTGCTGCAATCGCCTTCAACCGAGGCGGTAATCTTAACCAGTTGTTCACCATGAACCCGGCAAGAATTGCCGGGTGCGCCGCATTCGCGGTGTGCAGGCAATGGGCCAGAGATGGCGACAGGCAGGCGGCTGGTGCAATGAGTGATGTAACGGCAGGAACCGGGTCGTCGGGCGGAAATTTCCGCATGCCGGGCCGTGGCGAAGTGGCCACGCTGCTCAACCGGCCCGATCTGTTGCTCGCCATCGCGGTCATGGGCATCCTTGTGGTGCTCATCTTTCCGCTGCCGGCGGTGCTGCTGGACCTGCTGCTGGCCGTCTCGATCATCCTGTCGGTGCTGGTGCTGATGACGGCGCTGTTCATCGAGGAGCCGCTGGAATTCTCGGCCTTTCCGACCGTGCTGCTGATGGTGACGATGTTTCGGCTGGCGCTGAACCTGGCTTCCACACGGCTCATTCTCTCCAAGGGTCATGAGGGCCCGGCGGCAGCGGGCCATGTCATCGAGGCCTTCGGTCATTTCGTCATGGGCGGCAATTTCATCATCGGCGTGATCGTCTTCGCGATCCTGCTGATCGTGAATTTCATCGTCATCACAAAGGGTTCCGGGCGCATCGCGGAAGTGGCGGCGCGCTTCTCGCTCGATGCCATGCCCGGCAAGCAGATGGCCATCGATGCCGATCTGTCAGCCGGGCTGATCGATCAGGAGGTCGCCAAGGTCCGGCGCAAGGCGCTGGAGGACGAGGCGTCCTTCTATGGCTCGATGGATGGTGCCTCCAAATTCGTGCGCGGCGACGCGATTGCGGGCCTGCTCATCACCTTCATCAACGTGATCGGTGGCATCCTGATCGGTGTCGCCCAGATGGGACTGAGCTTCGGCGACGCCGCCAAGACCTACACGCTGCTGACCGTCGGTGACGGTCTGGTAACGCAGATTCCAGCGCTGATCGTCTCGACAGCCGCGGGCTTGCTCGTCTCCAAGGCGGGCGTGCGCGGCGCGGCTGACAAGGCGCTGGGCGAGCAGTTCTCGAATTATCCGAAGGCGCTGGGCATGTCGGCGGCTGTCATGGCGATGATCGCCGTGCTGCCGGGCATTCCGATGCTGCCCTTCCTGTCGCTCGCCATCGGCGCCGGCTATCTCGCGCGCCGCTTCGACCGGATCAACAAGGAGCGTCTGGCGGTCAAGGAAATCGAGGCACGCACCGGTGTTCCTGCCACCGCCAATGGCATGCCTGGCCCGGCGCGCGAGGAGACGCTGACCGATCTGTTGAAGATGGACGACCTCAAGATCGAGATCGGCTATGGCCTCCTGCCGCTGGTGAACCAGCCCGATGGCAGCGACCGTTTGACCGACCAGGTGCGGGCGTTGCGCCGCCAACTGGCAGGCGAGCTCGGGTTTGTCATGCCATCGGTCCGCATCGTCGACAATGTGCAGCTCGATGCGAACCACTATTACGTCAAGATCAAGGAAATCGATGCCGGCATGGGCATCGTCTACCCCGGCCAGTTCATGGCGATGGACCCGATGGGCGGACGCGTCGACCTGCCGGGCCAGCACGTTCTGGAGCCGACCTTCGGGCTGCCCGCGACATGGATCGACGCCT
>JAYWHQ010000193.1:0-15383 GCA_043777655.1 Allobosea sp.
TGCTCAATGACTTCACGACGCTGCACCCGGCTGTGAATTGCCGCAGCAACAATCTGGCCCGCATTCTGCCGCTGACGGATGTGCGGACCAATTCCGCCATGCTGATTGCGGCCATGGCCACCATGCAGCCATCGGGCAACACCAACCTGACGCCGGGCGTTGCCTGGGGCGTGGCCACGCTGACCAACGCCGCGCCGTTCACCGAAGGCAAGGTGCCGGACCCGCGCCTGCGCAAGTTCATGATCCTGCTGACCGATGGCGAGAACACCGAGAACCGCCAGACGACCAACTCCAATGCCATCGATACGCGTGCTTTGACCGCCTGCACCAACGCCAAGGCGTTGGGCATCACGATCTACTCGGTGCGCGTCATTGATGGCGATGCGGCTCTGCTTCGGGCCTGCGCCAGCAACCCGTCGATGTATTACGAGGTGGCCAATGCCTCGCAGCTGACACCGGTCTTCGAGACGATTGCCAATGAGATCGGCTCGATCCGCCTGACGAACTGATCGCCGCCTCACGCACCGAGGTTGATCGCATTCATCATCTGCCGCACAGCGCCCGGGATTGCGACCGGGCGCTGTGTCTTGCGCTCGACATAGACATGGGTGAAGCGCCCCTGCGCTGCGGCCAGCTCCGATCCCGCCCGGAAGATGCCGATCCGGTAGGTGACGGAAGAATGGCCGATGCGCTCGACGGCAATCGCTGCCTCGACCGTTTCGGGAAAAGCCACGCTTTCGAAATAAGTGCAGCCGGTTTCGGCCACCAACCCGACGGTATCGCTGCCGGTGATGTCCAGAAGGTCAGATTCCACCAGCCAGGCATTCACCGCCGTGTCGAACCAGGAATAGTAGACGACGTTGTTGACGTGGCCGAACACGTCATTGTCCATCCAGCGCGTGGGGATCGTGCGGAAGACGCGGAAAGCGCCACGCGACAATCTGACGGGACGGTCTGGCATCGCGCGCTCCTCACCAAGCGGCCTTGTAGATGGCCAAGGCATCAGCCTGTGTGACAGGCCGGGGATTGTTCACCAGAAGCCGCGTCTGCTTCATGGCTTCGGATGCCAGCATCGGCAGGTCTTCCTCCGTGATGCCGACATCGCGCAGGCGCTGCTCCAGCCCAAGCGAGGCGGAAAGGGCAGCCATGCGCTCAGACAATGCATCGGCGCGCTGACTGCGTGTGGCTTCTGCAAGATCGGGAAAGAGCACGCGTGCGATCTGCGCATAAGCCGGGCGGCAGGCATTGCGGTTGAAGCGGATGACGTGTGGCAGCACCAGCGCATTGGAAAGTCCGTGCGGGACATGGTGGATGCCACCGATAGGATAGGCCAGCGCATGCACGGCCGCGACTGGCGAATTGGCAAAGGCCTGCCCTGCCAGCATCGAACCCAGCAACATGCCGGAGCGCGCCTCCAGATTGCCGCCATCATGCACTGCGGTCGAGATGTGGCGGCCGAGCAGGGTCAGCGCCTCTGTTGCCAGAGCGCGCGAGACCGGGTTGTTGTTGGGTGAGGCGGAAGTGATGGCCTCGATCGCGTGCACCATGGCGTCAATGCCGGTGGCTGCCGTCACATGCGGGGGCAGGCCAAGTGTCAGCTCAGGATCAAGCACCGCGACATCTGGCAGAAGCAGGGGCGAGACGACGCCTTTCTTCTCGATGGTGCCGGTGGTGATGATCGAGATCGGCGTCACCTCCGAGCCGGTGCCAGCCGTGGTCGGCACCAGCACAAGCGGCAGGCGCGGACCCTTGGCATTGCCGACACCATAGGCCTGCTCAAGAACTTCGCCCGAGCAGGTCAGCAAGGCCGCCAGCTTGGCAACATCAAGCGCCGAGCCGCCGCCAAAACCCAGAATGCCGGTCGCATCGTGTGATTTGGCCATCGCCACCGCTTCCATCAGGATGGCCTCGGGCGGATCGGCAACCACACCATTGAAAACCGCCACCGAAGCACCTGTGGCTGCAATCCGGTCGATGACAGGACCTACCAGTCCGGCTTGGACCAGGCCCTTGTCGGTGACCAGCAACACGCGCGATCCCAGAACCTGCGACGTTATTTCGCCCAGCTGCTTCCGGGCGCCGGCGCCAAACCGGATCGAGGGCGGGGTGTTGAAAACGAAGCCGGTCATGTCAATCCTGTTCCGAAATGCGCAGGGTGCAACATCGCATTGCCAGCGCCTGCTGGGTAGGGTGCTGACGCTTTCCGGCAACAGGTGTCAATGTGTGGCGCGCCTGCGACATCTTGCCATCATCGGCTGCAAGTGCTCTCGTTGTCATGTCGGCAGGCCAATAACCTGCAGTCCTGGCCATCAAAGGACGTCTGCTCCAGATGTTCTGCGGCCGGTCAAATGAGGGGTCAAGATCATGGAAGCCATTCTCATCCAGCTTGTGACCGGTGCCATTGGCGGCAATCTGGCCGGCGCGGTGCTGAAGAATTACAGCCTTGGCACGATTGGCAATACGGTTGCAGGCCTTGTCGGTGGCGGCATTGGTGGCCAGCTCCTTGGCGGCCTGCTCGGCAGCGGTTTGCTCAGCCAGATTGCCGGCGGCGGCGTCGGTGGCGGCGTCCTGATGGTTGTCGTCGGGCTCGTTCGCCAGATGATGAACAAGAACGGCTGATCGACGCCAGCTCCGTCCTGCCCGGGACAGGCAATGTCGGCTCTATGTCCCGGGCTTTTCGCCCGTGCTGTTTTCGATCACGCCCAGCGCATCAGCCAGCCGCGTCCTGGCGGAGCCTGGTCGCAACGGTTTCTGCTGGCTCTCATGCGGCGCCCAGCCTGAGAGCCAGATGATCTCGAACGTGGCCCGCACCCTTCCGTCAGCATCGCTGAAGCGCTCGGCATAGATTTCGACCATACGCATCAGAGTCGTGCGGCGCAGGAAGCTGCGTCTGCGTGCAACCAACGGGTTTGTGAGACCCATGGCCCGCAGATCACGCAGCAGGCCCAGTGGCGAGGCATAGCGCACGGTGACGGTCTCACTGTCGGTCACCGGCAGCGCAAAACCCGCGCGTTGCAGCAGGCCGCCCATGTCGCGCACATCAGCAAAAGGCGCCACGCGTGGGCTGGCACCGCCCTCGATCTCGGTTTCGGCCATTAGGAAAGCCTGACGCAGTTCATGCAGCGTCTGCCCGCCCAACAATGCTGCGATGAACAACCCGTCAGGTCGCAGCGCCCGGTGGATCTGGATCAGCGCACCTGGAAGATCGTTGACCGCTTGCAGCGCGAGCAGGGAGATCGCGAGATCGATACTCTGGGGCGCGAGCGGGAGCGCTTCGCCTGTCGGCATCGGCTCGGAGCCTGTTTCGGCAAGGAGCGAAAGGCGGTGCACGGCACCTACTCCGCCATGGCGGGAAAGCATGTCGCGCGCCAGCGGCAAGGGTGTGCCGATGTCGGCGGCCGCCTTGAAGTCGCGCAGCACGGCGGAGAGCCGCTCCTCGAGATCATCTGTCACACGTTGCAGCAGAAAATCGGCAAAACCCGTGCTCTTCGCCCGCGCCTGCTTCTGCGCCATGGCTTGCTGGTCAAACACATGCGGAACGGTGGCCAAGCTGATGCTCCGGGGCTTGCGGGAAATGCGTACTGGCGACCTTATGGCGCGGGGTGTGCCAAGCGTCAAAACGGGTTCGCCTCGAAACGGGCTGGCGTCAAAGGTTGTGGCGCATGCTAGCATTTCTGGATGTCGCAGCCTGAGCCTCCAACGGATGACGTGCAACTGCCGTTGCTCGCGCGCTTCTTTGCGGAGGCCAGGGCTTTGGGAAGGCGGGCTGCGTCCGGCAGCGTCGGGCTGATCTATCCCCCGTCGTGCATTGCCTGCGCGGCAGCCACGGGTGAGGCGCAGGCGCTCTGCCCGGAATGCTGGCGTGGCATGGGCTTCATTGAGCGACCCTATTGCGAGCGGTTGGGCACGCCATTCGATGTCGATCTTGGTGGTCCGCTGATTTCGCCTGCCGCCATGGCCGACCCACCTGTGTTCGAGCGCGCGCGGGCGGTCTGCCGCTATGACGAGACGGCGCGAGAGCTCGTGCAGCGCCTGAAATATGGCGACAGGGCCGATCTCGCGCTGAGCATGGGCCGGATGATGGCGCATGCGGGCTCAGAGCTTCTGGCCGAGGCGGACATGATCGTGCCCGTGCCGCTGCACCGGTTCCGGCTCTGGACGCGGCGATTCAACCAGGCCGCATTGCTGGCTCAGGCCATCACGCGCCATCAGGGTGTGCCGCTGGCGCTCAACGTTCTGGCCCGCGTCAAGCGCACGAAGCCTCAGGTGGGGCTGACAAAAGCGCAACGCGGGGAAAACCTGCAAGGCGCGTTCAAGGTGCCGCCTTCGGTCAAACCGCAACTCGAAGGCAAGCACATCGTGCTTGTCGATGATGTGCTGACGACCGGCGCGACAGCCAATGCCTCGGCGCGCGCGCTGCTACGGGCAGGCGCGAGCCAGGTCGATCTGCTGACTTTTGCCCGTGTTGTGCAGGGCAGCTGAGATCGCATGGGCGACATGAAAGCTGGCCCCGTGACGAAACTGTCATGAAGCACTAGATGAAGGACTGAACATTCAGGAGCCAGGCTGATGGCCACGATCGCGATCTACACCAAGAGCTGGTGCCCCTACTGCTCGGCGGCAAAGGAGCTGTTGCAGAAAAAGGGTGCGGCGTTTGAAGAAATCGGCATCGATGGCAAGCCCGAGCTGCGCCGGAACATGATTGCCAAAGCAAACGGCAGCACCACCGTGCCGCAGATTTTCATCAATGGTCGCCATGTCGGCGGCTGCGATGATCTCTATGCGCTGGATGCCAAGGGCGGGCTTGATCCGCTGCTCGCCGCCTGAAAACCCGATGCCTGAGAGGGAGACAGCCATGACCACGACCTTTACCGCCGCCTGCGTGCAGATGTGCTCGACGCGCGATCCGCTGCGCAACCGCGATGATGCTGTCACCATGATCCGCGATGCGGCATCTCAAGGCGCTGTTCTGGTGCAGACGCCGGAAATGACGGGCCTGGTCGAGCGCGACACCAAGCGCCACCGCGCCATCTGCGAGCCGGAAGAACAGCACCAGGTGCTGGCAGGCCTGCGGGACGTGGCGCGCGAGCGCAAGCTCTGGCTGCATGTCGGCTCGATTTCGGTGGCTGTGGGCGACAAAATCGCCAACCGGGCCTATGTCATCGATCCTGAAGGCGCGATTGCCGCGCGCTATGACAAGATCCATCTCTTCGATGTCGATCTGCCCAATGGCGAGAAGTGGCGCGAGTCCGCCACCTATACCGGCGGCGATGTGGCGCAGCTGGTCGAGACGCCCTTCGGGTTGCTGGGCCTGTCGATCTGCTACGACGTGCGTTTTCCGTATCTCTACCGCGCAGAGGCCGAGGCTGGCGCCTTCATGCTGAGTGCGCCTGCCTGCTTCACCAAACAGACGGGCGAGGCGCATTGGCATATCATGCAGCGGGCGCGCGCCATCGAGACAGGCTCCTTCATGATGTCGGCGGCGCAGGCTGGCCTGCACGAGGATGGCCGCGAAACCTATGGCCACTCGGTCATCATCGATCCCTGGGGCCGCGTGCTGGCAGATGCGGGCGACAAGCCGGGCATCATTCTGGCGCAGATCGACACCGCACTTGTGGCCGATGCGCGCGGGCGCATTCCGACATTGCAGCACACACGGCCTTTCGAGGTGAAGATTGCAGGCAGCACCCCGTCCCGCGCCCGCAGCGCGGCGGCGGGTTGAGCGCCGGATGATCCGCTACACGCTGCGTTGCGATTCAGGCCATGCGTTCGAGAGCTGGTTTCGCGACATGGCTTCGTTCGATGGCCAGGTGAAGCGCGGACTGGTGGCCTGCCCCGTGTGCAATTCCGTGCACGTCGAGAAGGCCATCATGGCGCCGCGCATCAAGCGGACAGACCAGAATCGGGCTGTGGTTGCCGAGCAGGAACGAACGGAGACCTCATCTGCTCCGGCCACGGTTACGCCCGCAGAGCCAGTGGCGCTGATTTCCGATCAGGAGCTTGAGTTGCGCGCCGCCATCAAGGCCATTCGCGCCAAAGTGGCCGAGAGTGCCGACAATGTCGGCAAGGGCTTTGCCGATGAGGCATTGAAAATCCATCTCGGCGAGGTGCCGCATCGCTCGATCTATGGCGAGGCCTCGAGCGATGATGTGCAGATGCTGCGCGAGGAGGGCGTGGAATTCCACGCGCTGCCTGTGCTGCCGGATGAGCGCAACTGAAACGTCGGAGGCTGAGTGCTCAGCCCTTGTGACCGGCGATCATGTAGTTCACGTCCGTGTCGCCCGAGAGTGACCAGCGGTCTGCCAGCGGATTGTAGACGACGCCCGCGCGGTCGATGACTTCGACATGGCCTGCCTCGATAGCATCGGCCAGCTCGTCAGGTGTCACGAATTTTTGCCAGTCATGCGTGCCGCGCGGCAGCCAGCGCAGCACATATTCGGCGCCGACAATCGCCAGTGCCCAGGATTTCAGCGTGCGATTCAGTGTGGCCATCACCAGAAGCCCGCCGGGTTTGAGCGCAGCGCAGACACTCGCCGTGAAGGCGGCAGGGTCCGTCACATGTTCCACCACCTCCATGGCCAGCACAATGTCGAAGCGCGCGCCTGAAGCCACCACATCTTCGATGGTGCTGTTCAGGTAAGTCACCGGCACCTGGCCCTTGCTCGCGTGCAGGGTGGCCACCGCGATGTTGGTCGGCGCCGGGTCAAGCCCGGTGACGGTTGCGCCCAGCCTGGCGAGTGGCTCGGACAGCACGCCACCGCCGCAGCCGACATCAACCAGCGTCAGACCCTCCAGAGGCTGCATGGCTTTCGGATCACGCCCGAAGCGTGCGCACGCCTTGTCGCGGATATAGGCCAGCCGCACGGGGTTGAACTTGTGCAGCACGGCCATGGGCCCGGTTGTGTCCCACCAAGTCTTGGCGATGGCCTCGAAACGGGCGACCTCGGCAGGGTCGATGCTGGCGGCCTTGTCGTTGCTCATCATCGGAATCCTGCCTTTGTGTCTGTGCGGTGGGCAAAGCCGCGTTGACAGCGCCAGCCCAGCCCGTCATCTACACCCGCCTCGTGCCAAGCGCGAGGCGGCAGATTGACATGTTGCCTGAGCGCATTGGCTGCAGAAGGTTTGGACGATCAGGTTATGGCCCGTGTGGTGATGAAATTCGGCGGCACCTCAGTCGCCACGGTCGAGCGCATCAGGAATGTCGCGCAGCACGTCAAGCGTGAGTTCGACGCAGGCCATGAGGTGGCTGTCGTCGTTTCCGCCATGTCGGGCAAGACCAATGAACTGGTCGGCTGGTGCAAGGATGCCTCACCGTTGTTCGATCAGGCCGAATATGACGTGGTGGTCGCGTCGGGCGAACAGGTCACGTCTGGCTTGCTTGCCATGGTGCTGAAGGAGATCGGCCTGCCTGCCCGCTCCTGGCAAGGTTGGCAGGTTCCGCTTTATGGCTCGGATGCGCATGGGTCGGCCCGCATCGAAGATGTCGATGGCACCAACATCATCGCGGGTTTCGCCAATGGACGGCAGATCGCGGTCTGCTCCGGTTTTCAGGGCGTGCACAAGGAAAGCAACCGCATCGTGACGCTGGGCCGTGGCGGCTCGGATACGAGCGCGGTGGCGCTGGCGGCTGGCCTCAAGGCGGATCGCTGCGACATCTACACCGATGTGGACGGCGTCTACACCACCGATCCGCGCATCGTGCCCAAGGCCAAGCGCATGGACAAGGTGTCCTTCGAGGAAATGCTGGAAATGGCCTCGCTCGGGTCCAAGGTCCTGCAGGTCCGTTCTGTCGAGATTGCGATGGTGCATCGCATCCCGACTTATGTGCGCTCGTCTTTTGACGATCCCGCAAACCCCAATCCCGGCACCCTGATTTGCGACGAGGACGACATCGTGGAACAGCCCATTGTCACCGGCATCGCCTTTTCGCGCGATGAAGCCCAGATCACGCTTCGCCGCGTGGCGGACCAGCCTGGCGTGGCGGCCGCCATTTTCGGGCCACTCGCTGCCGCCAACATCAATGTCGACATGATTATCCAGGTCGTCTCGGACGATCAGGCGACCACCGACATCACTTTCACGGTGCCGACCGCCGATTTCGAGCGCTCGCGCGCCATTCTCGAGAACGGCCATGGCAAGATCGCCTATCAGGCGCTGCAGGGCACGACCGATGTGGTCAAGATTTCAGCGATTGGTGTCGGTATGCGCAGCCACGCGGGTGTCGCCGCCAAGGCGTTTCAGGCGCTGGCCGAAAAAGGCATCAACATCCGCGCGATCACGACCTCGGAGATCAAGTTCTCGGTGCTGATTGATGCGGCCTACACGGAGTTGGCCGTGCGCACGCTGCATTCGCTTTATGGGCTCGACAAGGCGGGGTGAGTGTCCGGCATCGCAAGCCATCGCGTACTTGACTTGATCATGTCTGTGCGCGCTGCGAGCATGCCTTGCCTATGTGATCCGTTACAAGGATGGTGTTCCGCTGTAACGCGCCGACAATGACAAAGACGTGTCCAGCACTATAATCGCATCGGCGGTTCAGATAGTTAACACGCCACACAACAAGCGGCAGGACATTTGTCAGTGAAATCAGATGCGCCTGTTTGGAATGCAAAACATCTGCGTTTTGCCATTGAAGGCGCGGGTGTTGCGCTCTGGTCCTGGAATGTCGACACGGACAAGCTGATCCTTGATGAGCGCGGCTATGACATGTGGGGTGTGCCGCGCAGCATCGACGTCTCGTTCGAGGATCTGTCATCGCATATTCATCCGGCAGATCGTGACCGGGTTGGCGCTGCCTTTGCTGCGAGCCGTGCGATTGTCGGGCCCTATGAAATCGATTTCCGGATCATGATCGGTGAGGAGATCAAATGGGTTTCGGCCCGAGGTCAGGGCGATGACGAGGGCATGGTCGACCGCAGCATGTTCGGGATTTTTCTTGATGTCACGGGCCGGAAGCAGGCGGAGGAGGGCAATGAACTTCTCGCCGGCGAAATGAGCCATCGCGTCAAGAATCTGCTGGCCATTGCGTCCGGACTAACATCGATCACGTCGCGGACTTCAGCTTCCATCGAAGACATGGCCAAGCAACTGACGAATCGCCTGACGGCGCTCGGCCGCGCGCATGATCTGGTGCGCCCGCTGCCCGGCAATCCGAAGTCGGGCGCCTTGCTTGGTGATCTGCTTTCTGTGCTGCTGGCGCCCTATGATGATCTGGGTGCGTTCAGCGGGCGCATCCGTGTTTCTGTTCCGCGCATGGGTGTGTGTGAGGCGTCGGCGACAGCGCTTGCCTTGATCCTCCACGAACTGGCGACCAATTCGCTGAAATACGGAGCGCTCTCGTCGGAAACTGGCACTTTGGACGTTTCATCCACCGGGAATGAAGGCGATGTTGTTCTGGTGTGGACGGAACATGGTGGGCCGACAGTCTCCAATCCGACAGGTGAAGGTGGGTTCGGCAGCAAGCTCATCAACCGTGTGATGGGCACACAACTGGGCGGCACCATAACCTGCGATTGGGCAATTGATGGCGTGGTTGTCACGCTGACAATGGACAGGGCCCGGCTGGAGGGCGTTCTGCCGATCTGACAGGTCGTCTTCTGTTGTCTACATGAAGTCGATCAAGTTGCGCGGTCGCCTTCAAACGGTAAGGCCCTGCCTCACGCCACCCCCACCATCGCATGCGTGATGGCCGCGAAGTGGCAGCCTGCGGCGATGACGACGAAGCCGTGCCAGATGGCGTTCTGGAATTTCAGGTTCTTCCAGAGATAGAAGATCACGCCGGTGGCATAAAAGGCGCCACCAATGCCCAGCAGGGTCATGGTCGAGGGTGGCAGCGAGTCGCGCATGGGCTGGAGGGCGGCCAGCGCCACGCCACCCAGCGCCAGATAGACAATGATGGCCAGCTTGTCGAAGCGGCCCGGCAGGGCGATCTTCAGAATCATGCCGATGATCGCACCACCCCAGACGATGGCCGCCAGCGTCCAGGCCCAGAAGCTGTCATTCAACTGCGTCACCAGCGGGGTGTAGGTGCCAGCGATCATCAGATAGATCGAGGAATGGTCGAAGCGACGCAGCAGCCATTTCAGATCTGACGCCGGAACCAGGTTGTAGGCGGCAGAGAAGCCGAGCATCGCGATGAGCCCGATGCCGTAGATGATCGTGGCGGTCAGCTCCACGCCCGAGCGCTTCAGCACCACCAGCATCACAAGCACCGCCAGCCCGATGATCGCTGCCAGCAAGGCAGCCGCATGGATCAACCCATCGACAAACAGTTCGCCGCTGCTGAAGGGGCGCTTGAGAAGCCGGGCGTGATTGACAGGCAACGACATGAGGCAAGGTCCATCAGGTGGGGGACGGGCGTGATTTTGTGACTATACCGCCCGGCTCAATTCCGTCGACAGGATTGTTGTGCGCTGCCGTCGCGCAAGATTTTCCCAAGCCTCTGGCATGCCTTCCGCACGCCTCTCGCTCCGCCTCTCCCTTGCCGCGCCCCGTGGTCCTTCGCTAAAGAAAACCCGGGGCTTCGGTTTCCGGCACGATTCGTGCTGGAGCACGGCTTTCAGGTTCAGCCTGTTCCTGATTCGGGAGGCAAAGCACAGTCATCATGCCAGTTCCAGGCGCTTCCGGCGGATATGGCGTGCTCATGCGCAAGCTCCGCGAAGTCATGGCGGCTCCTGTCTCTGCGCAGGACCGGCTGGACAGGCTTGTCGTCGTCATCGCGCAGAACATGGTGGCAGAGGTCTGCTCGGTCTATGTGCTGCGCGAAGATGGCGCGATGGAGCTTTATGCCACCGAAGGCCTGAAGCGCGAGGCCGTGCACCGCACCATGATGCTGGCGGGCGAGGGCCTCGTCGGCCTGATCGCGACCAATGCCGAAGCGCTTTCGCTTTCGGATGCCCAGTCGCACCCGTCCTTCTCCTACAGGCCGGAGACGGGCGAAGAAATCTATCGCGCCTTTCTTGGCGTGCCGGTGTTGCGCGGCGGCGCTGTGCTCGGCGTGCTCGTGATCCAGAACACCAAGAGCTACACCTACAAGGACGACGAGATCGAGGCGCTGCAAACCTCGGCGATGCTCGTCGCCGAGATGATTGCGGCAGGTGGCTTGCGGTCGCTGGTTGGCCCCGGCACGGCAATTGGTTTCGAGCGTCCGCTCACCTCGCGCGGGGCTGTTCTGGCAGAAGGCATCGGCCTTGGGCGCGTGGTGCTGCATGAGCCGCGCATCGCCATCAAGAACCTGATTGCCGAAGACCCCGCGCGTGAAGTGAAGCGCCTGGAAGAGGCCATCAAGACGATGCGCACCGCCATCGATCAGCTGATCGAGCGCGGTGATGTCGCGCATCTTGGCGAGCATCGTGACGTGCTCGAAACGTTCCGCATGATTGCCCACGATCAGGGCTGGCTCCGGCGCATGCGCGAGGCCGTGATGACCGGCCTGACAGCAGAGGCGGCGGTCGATCGCGTGCAGTCAGACACGCGCGCCAAGATGCTGCGCCAGACCGACCCTTACCTGCGCGAGCGGCTGCATGATCTCGACGATCTGGCCAACCGGCTGCAGCGCACATTGGCGGGCGCTGCCATGGGCATGGCGCGCGACCAGCTGCCCGACAATGCCATCCTGGTGGCGCGCTCGATGGGTCCGGCCGCCTTGTTGGACTATGACCGTGCCAAGCTGCGCGGGCTGGTGCTGGAAGAGGGCGGGCCGACCAGCCACATTGCCATCGTGGCGCGTGCCATTGGCATCCCGGCGGTCGGCGAGATCGAGAATGTCACTGCGCTGGTGCAGATGGGTGATGCCATCATTGTCGATGGCGCGACAGGCGACGTGCAGATCAGGCCACAGCCTGACGTCGAGAAGGCCTATCAGGACAAGGCCCGCCTGCGGGCCCGCAAGCAGGAGCAGTATCGCAAGCTGACGATGGTTCCTGCCATCACGCGCGATGAAGTGGCGATCAAGCTCAACATCAATGCCGGTCTTCTGGTCGACATGCCGCACCTGGCCGAGACCAATGCCGATGGTGTCGGCCTGTTCCGCACCGAGCTGCAGTTCATGGTGGCGGCGCGCATGCCCACGACTGCCGAGCAGCAGGAGCTTTATGCTGCGGTGCTGCGGGCCGCTGATGGCAAGCCCGTCACCTTCCGCACGCTCGATATTGGTGGCGACAAGGTGCTGCCCTACATGGAGCGGCTGGATGAGGAAAATCCCGCGCTGGGCTGGCGCGCCATCCGCATCGGGCTCGACACGCCCAAGCTCCTGCGGGCGCAGGTGCGGGCCATGCTGCGGGCAGGCGCGGGTGGTCATCTCAAGATCATGCTGCCGATGGTGGCAACCGTTGACGAGTTCGTGCGCGCCCGTGCCATCATTCGCCGCGAGCTGGCTGTACTCGACAAGCAGAACCGGGCACGGCCCGACACGCTGGAAATCGGCGTGATGCTGGAGGTGCCGTCGCTGCTTTTCGAACTGCCGGAAATCGTACGGGAAGCGGATTTCCTGTCGGTCGGCACCAACGACCTGATGCAGTTCCTCTTTGCGGCTGATCGCGAAAATCGCCGCGTCGCGGACCGGTTTGATCCGCTTTGTGCAGCTGCGCTGCGTGCGCTGCGCAGCATCGCGCGCGCTGCTGACGAGGCCCATTGCCCGGTCACCGTATGTGGCGAGATTGGTGGCAGGCCGCTCGAGACGATGGCGCTGATCGGGCTTGGCTTCCGCTCCTTCTCGATGTCACCCTCGGCCATTGGTCCGGTCAAGGCGATGCTGCTGGCGCTCGATGCGGGCAAGACCACCAAGCTCATCAACGCGTTGCTGGACCATGCCTCGGGCACGGCCAGCCTGCGCGGGCAATTGCAGGCCCTCGCCAGCGAGATGAAAGTGCCGGTCTAGCGAGGCTGTTTACCTGCTGCCGTGATGCACTTTTCATCTTTGGCCTCTCGCCTGCCCTTTTCTCCGGAATGTCCCCATGTCCTTTGTCCTACCTCAAGATCGGCTTGATGCGATTCTCGCCCGCCATGCGGTGGCGGGAGACGAGATCAACCGGGGCGCCGAGGCCGTGCGCATGGTGGAGCTTGCGCGCGAATTGTCCGAGCTGGAGCCGGTGGTGGAGGCCATCAATGCGTGGCGGGCTGCACAGGCGACCGTGACGGAGGCCGAGGCCCTGATCGCCGACCCCGCCACCGATCCCGAATTCCGCCAGCTGGCGGATGAGGAGCGGCGTGCGGCGCTGGTCGAGATCGAGACGCGCGGGCGGGCGCTGCTGGTGGCGCTTTTGCCCAAGGATGCGGCGGACGAGCGCGGCGTGATTCTCGAAATTCGTGCGGGCACGGGCGGCGACGAGGCGTCGCTTTTTGCAGGTGACCTGCTCAGGCTTTATGCGCGCCATGCCAGCGCCAAGGGCTGGAGCCTCGAGGTGCTGTCTGAGAGTGAAGGCACGGTTGGTGGCTTCAAGGAAGTGATTGCCGAGATCAACGGGCGCGGTGTCTATGCCCGGCTCAAGTTCGAGTCTGGCGTCCACCGTGTGCAGCGCGTGCCAGACACGGAGACTCAGGGACGCATCCACACGTCAGCGGCCACGGTTGCCGTGCTGCCGCTGGCAGGCGATGTCGATGTGACACTGAATGAATCCGACCTGCGCATCGACACGATGCGCGCGGGCGGGGCCGGCGGCCAGCACGTCAACAAGACGGAGTCTGCCGTGCGGCTCACCCATCTCCCGACCGGAATTGCCGTGGTGGTGCAGGACGAGCGCTCGCAGCACAAGAACAAGGCGCGGGCTTATGAGCTGCTGCGCGCCCGGTTGTTCGACATGGAGCGCACCCGGCTGGACAATGAGCGCTCGGCCGACCGGCGCTCGCAGGTGGGCTCGGGCGACCGCTCGGA
Organism: Allobosea sp.; assembly: GCA_043777655.1. Classification (GTDB taxonomy): domain Bacteria; phylum Pseudomonadota; class Alphaproteobacteria; order Rhizobiales; family Beijerinckiaceae; genus Allobosea. Next base: position 13,871 of record JAYWHQ010000193.1, read on the forward strand.
GCGCATCCGCACCTATAACTTCCCGCAAGGGCGCGTCACCGATCACCGCATCAACCTCACGCTCTACAAGCTCGACGAGATGATGCAGGGGCTGGTGCTGGACGACATCATCGATGCGCTGACCGCCGAACATCAGGCGACCATGCTGGCCGAGCAGGGCCAGGTGTGATGGCAGCGCCTGTCACGCGCGCCGCGTTGCTGGACGAGGGCAGGGCACTGCTGAAGGCGGCAGGTGTCGAGACGCCGCTGCTTGATGCGCGGTTGCTGCTTGTGTCTGCTCTGGGGCTTGATGCGCTGGCGCTTCTGGCCGCACCAGAAGCAGTTATTGAGCCGGCTTTGGCTGAACAGGCGCGAACCTGTTTTGCACGCCGAGCGGCCCATGAGCCTGTGGGCCGAATTCTTGGCGAGCGGGAGTTTCGTGGCCTGCGCTTCAGGCTTTCCGCCGGCACGCTGGAGCCGCGACCCGACAGCGAGGTTGTCGTGGAGGCTGCGCTCGAGGCCGTCGAGACGCGTCGAAACGCGCCGTTGCAATTGCTTGATCTTGGAACCGGGACAGGATGTCTCCTGATCGCGCTTCTGGCGGAGCTTCCAGCAGCAAGCGGCACTGGTGTCGACCTTTCGGCGGATGCGCTTGCCACTGCGCGCACCAACGCGGCTTTGAACAATGTGGCAGGGCGCAGTGCCTTTATCCAGGCCAACTGGCTGTCCGGGCTTGTCGGCCCCTATGATCTTGTCATCTCCAACCCGCCCTACATCGCACGGGCGGAAATCGAGCAGCTTGCGCCCGAGGTCCGTCTGCATGATCCGGTGGTTGCACTTGACGGTGGTGAGGACGGGCTGGATGCCTATCGGCAGTTGGCGAAGAGCCTGCCGCCTGTTCTGGCTCGCGATGCCATCGTGGTGCTCGAGATTGGTGCAGGGCAGGCAGATGATGTGACGGCGCTGTTTGCCGATGCCGGCTTCCTGAAGGTTGGCGAGCGCGCCGATCTGGGCGGACACGTCCGTGGACTGGTGTTCAACTTGTCGACAGATTTGCGTGGGGCAGGGCAATAACGGGCTTGGCGCGGGAGAGAAAAGCGGCTATTGCCATCATCACGGCTGAGACGCGCTGCAACGCAGATTGGCTTGATCGGGTGCGTTGAGCGGGCAAAAGTCCTCCACACCATTTCAAGACTTGGCATTGTTCTGAACGAATCAGCGGAGGCAGGTGCATGGGCACCGCCTGATTGTCGCGGAAGCCGTAAGCTCCGCAGGAAACCGTGCGTGACAAGCATTATCGGGTCTGACGCCCTGCTCTCCTTCATATTCCCTTCTGCCGCATCAGCCCGGCAGGACAGGGCCGCCGCGTGATCGCGGCAAGGCTGCCAAACCCCACTGCAACGCGAGATCTACGCGAATGAGACAAGGCCAAAATCGACGCCCGCGCGGCCGCAACAACAACAACCGCAAGCCGCAGAACGCCCTGAATCGCAGTTTTGAATCGAACGGGCCGGACGTGAAGGTGCGCGGCACC
>JAYWHQ010000194.1:0-4263 GCA_043777655.1 Allobosea sp.
CATACCAACTGGTTGGTATTCTGTCAACTCAGACGGAAGCGTCGCGACAGCGTCGTCATATCCTGCGAAAGCACGCCGCAGTCGGGCTCGCACCTCACCCCGGGAGGCTGTACAGCACCGCCATCCTTTCCCGCTCCGTGAGCCACCATGATTCGTCTTGAAAACATCTCCAAGCAGAACAGCAGCCAGCTGCTCTTCATCGAGGCTTCGGCCACGCTGCAGAAAGGCGAGAAGGTCGGCCTTGTTGGCCCCAATGGGGCGGGCAAGACCACGCTTTTCCGGATGATGACGGGGCAGGAAGCGCCCGATGAAGGGCAGGTCTCGTCCGATCGCGGCGTCACCATTGGCTATTTCAGCCAGGATGTCGGCGAAATGTCCGGCCGCAGTGCCGTCTCCGAGGTGATGGACGGGGCGGGGCCGGTCAGCATCGTGGCGGCCGAACTGAAGGCGCTCGAGATCGCCATGGGCGATCCCGATCAGGCTGACAACATGGACGAGATCATCTCGCAATATGGCGAGGTTCAGGCGCGTTTCGAGGAGCTGGATGGCTATGCGCTCGATGGCCGGGCGCGCGAGGTGCTCGATGGGCTGGGCTTCAGCCAGGAGATGATGGATGGCGATGTCGGCAAGCTCTCGGGCGGCTGGAAGATGCGCGTGGCGCTCGCGCGCATCCTGCTCATGCGGCCCAATGTCATGCTGCTCGACGAGCCGAGCAACCACCTGGATCTCGAAAGTCTGATCTGGCTGGAGACGTTCTTGAAGGACTATGACGGCGCCTTGATGATGACCTCGCATGACCGCGAGTTCATGAACCGCATTGTCACCAAGATCGTCGAGATCGATGCTGGTTCGCTCAATGCCTATTCCGGCAATTTCGAGTTCTACGAGCAGCAGCGGCAGCTCAACGAGAAGCAGCAGCAGGCGCAGTTCGAGCGCCAGCAGGCGATGCTGGCCAAAGAAATCAGCTTCATCGAGCGTTTCAAGGCGCGCGCCTCGCATGCAGCCCAGGTGCAGAGCCGGGTGAAGAAGCTCGACAAGATCGACCGCGTGGAGCCGCCGCGCCGCCGCCAGACAGTGCAGTTCGAGTTTCTGCCCGCGCCGCGTTCGGGCGAGGACGTGGTCAGCATCAAGCGCGTGCACAAAAGCTATGGCAGCCGCACGATTTATGATGGGCTGGATCTGGAATTGCGCCGCAAGGAGCGCTGGTGCGTCATGGGTGTCAATGGCGCTGGCAAATCCACCCTTCTCAAGCTGGTTGCGGGCTCGACCCAGCCAGATGAGGGCACGGTCGCCATCGGTGCCAGCGTCAAGATGGGCTATTTCGCCCAGCACGCGATGGAAGTGCTGAATGGCGAGCAGACGGTGTTCCAGTCGCTGGAAGATTCGTTTCCGCAGGCGGGCCAGGGTTCGTTGCGTGCGCTGGCGGGCTGCTTCGGCTTTTCAGGCGATGATGTCGAAAAGCGCTGCCGGGTGCTGTCAGGCGGCGAGAAGGCCCGGCTGGTGATGGCCAAGATGCTCTACGATCCGCCAAACTTTCTCGTGCTGGACGAGCCCACCAACCATCTCGACATGGCGACCAAGGAAATGCTCATCACCGCTCTTTCGCAATATGAGGGGACGATGCTGTTTGTCAGCCATGACCGGCATTTTCTCGCAGCCCTCTCCAACCGCGTGCTGGAGCTGACGCCGGATGGCATCCATGCCTATGGCGGCGGCTATACCGAATATGTTGCCCGCACCGGCCAGGAAGCACCGGGCTTGCGCAGCTGATGAAGAGCTTGCGCAGCTGAGGCAGGGCGCCCGCGGTTAACCGCACGTTTACCCTGTCAGAGCGTGCCGCCGGAGAAGGTTGACCTTGCTGGAACACCGCCCTAAATGAGAATGAACGTTCATTCTCATTGCTGTGCCATGTCTCCGACCGTGACCCAACCCGCCACACTGGAACGCCGCGTCCGCATTCTTGATGCAGCCGAGCGCGTGTTTGCGGCCGAAGGCATTCACTCTGCGACGATGAACGCGGTCGCGCTTGAGGCGCAGATGAGCCCCGGAAACCTGTATCGCTATTTTCCGTCCAAGGAAGCGATCGTGGCCGGGCTGGCCGAGCGGGACCGCACGGAAATCCTCACGGATTTTGCCGCGCTCGCCCATGGGCCGGTGACATTCGATGCGCTGGAGGCGCTGGGTCGGCGCCATCTGGTGGATGAGCCGCGCCGCAAGATGATGATCACGCTCCAGATCTGGGCTGAATCCACGCGCAATCCTGATGTCGCCAAGCTGTGCCTGGGCGTTGAAGGCGCCGTGAGCCAAGGCCTTCAGGCCTTTGTGACTCTGGCGAAGGCCAATGGCGAGGTGCCGCATGATCTGCATGATGAGGACTTCATCCTGGCGATTTTCATGCTTGTGGATGGTTTCATGCGCTTCAGAGCAACCAAGCCGGATTTCGATGCCGCGCATGCGGCCGATCTGATGTTCAAGTCGATCCGGATCCTTGCTGCCACCCTGAAAACAGATTTCTCGCAGACAAGCGCCGCTGCAGACGCGCCGGTTGCCCGAGCCCCGATCTCCTTTGTGGACAAAGTGTCATGACATACCGACCCGCCCCTTGGCCTTCTTTTGCCGTCCTTGCCCTGGCAATGGCGGCGCTGTCCGGTTTCGCTGTGCCGTTGATGGCGGCCGAGCCAGCTAAGGTGGATGCGGCAAAATCCGCTGACCCGAAAGCCACCACAGCGCCAGCAAAAGGCCCGGCCATTACTGTGTCGCAGGCGAGGACTGGCACGATATCCGACATGGCCATCGTGGGTGGCACGTTGACGGCACGCGAAGAGATCATGGTGGCCGCTCAAATCGAGGGTCTGGCCATTGTCCAGATCCTTGTTGACGAGGGTGCGCGCGTGAAGGCAGGCGACGTGCTGGCGCGGCTGAACCGCGAGATGATTGACGTCTCCCTGTTGCAGAACAAGGCCCAGCGCGCGCGCGCCGACGCAGCTATCGCGCAGGCGCGCGCCCAGATCACCGAGGTCGAGGCCTTGCGTGTTGCCGCGAACAACTCGTTTGGTCGGGCGCGGTCCTTGCGCGAAGACGGCATCACGTCAGCTGAAACACTCGATCAGCGGCAGGCGGCCGCTACGCAGGCCAATGCGCGTGTCGCCAGTGCGCAGCAGACGTTGAAGCTGGCCGAAGCTGACAAGGCGGTGTCCGAGGCACAGGCTGCCGAGCTCGAAATCCGGCTGGCACGCACCGAGATCAAGGCCCCTGCCGCCGGCATCATCAACCGGCGCACGGCCCGGCTTGGGGCCATTGCGGCAGGCGCCGCTGATCCGCTGTTCCGCATCATCGAGAATGGTGCGGTCGAACTTGAGGCCGATGTGGCCGAGGGCACCTTGACCAAGCTGAAAGAAGGCCAGGCAGCGACTGTGCGGCCGGCGGGTTACGAGACGGATCTCGTGGCACGTGTCAGGCTTGTCTCACCGGAAGTCTCGCGCACGACGCGGCTTGGCAAGGTCAGACTCGCGCTGGTTGATGCGCCTGCGCTGCCCGTCGGCGCGTTTGCGCGCGGGACTATCGAGGTCGCGCGTTCGACCGGCATTGTCCTGCCGCTTTCGTCTGTTCAGTTCGGCATTGACGGTGCGCGCGTTCAGGTCGTCGTCAATGACGTCGTCGAGACGCGCATTGTCACGACCGGGCTGCGCTCAAGCGCGATGATCGAGATCACCAAGGGGCTCGCCGCCGATGAGCAGGTGGTGACGCTGGCAGGCACATTCCTGCGCAATGGAGACCGCGTCAGCCCGGTGCTGGCGCAGGTGACCCAGTAAAACTCCGGAAGGCGGCACCACCTCATGGCTTTCAACGTCTCGGCCTATTCCATCCGGCGCCCGATTCCTTCGGTCGTGTTGTTCGTGGTGCTGATGCTGATGGGCTGGGTCAGCTTCATGCAGCTGCCCATCACGCGCTTCCCCAACATCGATGTGCCGGTTATCGCCGTCACGGTGACGCAGCCGGGTGCGGCCCCCGCCGAACTGGAGACGCAGGTCGCCAAACGGATCGAGGATGCCGTCTCGGGCATCACCGGCGTCAAGAACATGATCTCGACGCTCACCGACGGCACATCAACCACAGCGGTCGAGTTCCGGCTCGAGGTCAACACGGACCGGGCGCTGAACGATGTGAAGGACGCCATCGCCAAAGTGCGCGCCGAGCTGCCGCGCAACGTCGATGAGCCGATCATCAACCGCATCGATGTCGAGGGCCAGTCGATCCTGACCT
>JAYWHQ010000195.1:0-4180 GCA_043777655.1 Allobosea sp.
GAGCCGATCCGGCATTGCTACATCAATGACAAGCTCGGCCTCGATGCCGGTGAGGCGCGCCGCCTCAGCCCGGCCCAACTGGCTCCGGTGCAAAAGCCACTGGTGCTGGCCTATGGCACAGGCGAGCTGCCCGAGTTGCAGCGCCAGTCACGCGCGCAGGCCACACGGATGGCTCCGCTGGCTCCCGAAACGGTCGAAGCCCCCCTGACGGATCACGACCATTTCAGCATTCTGGAAGAACTCGCCAGGCCGGGCGGGCTCCTGTGCAGTCAGGCGCTGGCTCTGGCGTCGCCATCCCGGGTGTTCCCCTAGACGCCCGCCCCACGGTCCGCCAGAACATCTCCGGAAACTGCTCGTCATGGTGTGGCGGTCGCTGGCGAGGAACGGGTTGCGCGCGCGCGAACATGTTGTGAAACTTGGCATGAGCGCATGCCATCGCCGCTGATGCCGGCCCCGCCAGACCTGATGAAGGCCCCGAAGGTTTCGCCTTGCCGGTCAAGATGAAGGCGGGCCGTTTCGCGGGTGGCTGGCCCTGTGCGTTCTTTCAGGGGCGGCGGGCGGATTTGCAAGCGGGATCAGAGCCTCGCATCTGTCGGGGCGCACCTGTCTGAAACGTCCGGGGCGCGGGCGAGAAAGCCGCAGCTTGTGCGCCGCGGCGGCCCGGATGGAAAGGGCACCACGCGAATGTCCGAGAGGCCGCATTGTGCCAGCATGCGGGCGACCTCTGCCGGTGCATAGGCGCGATGGCCCCAGCGCCAGCGGATCAGGGCCGTGCACCAATGGGGCTTGCTCACAGCCAGAATGAGCCTGCCACCCGGCCGCAGAAGCCGCATCATCCAGGCCAGGCCCACGGCCGGATCCTCGAGATGTTCAAGCGCATGCGCGCACAGGACGGCGTCATAGCTTCGGGCAGGCAGGTCTGCCTGTCCGATGGCCCCTTGCAGCACCGTCACACGCCCTGCGGCGGCCGCAAGCCGACCTTCCGCAATGGCGAGCATGGCTGGAGATATATCCAGCAGGTCAAGCGCCTCTGTCGGCCCATGTGCCGCGATGAACGCGGCGGCCAGAGCCCCCGTCCCGGTGCCGGCATCCAGCACGTGCCAGTTCGCCTGCGCTGCCGTCCGTGCCCGATCCGCGCGCAGCAGGGCGGCGTAGGCCTGCGGATAGCCAAGACCCGACAGCATCTCCTGCCAGCCCCGTGCCGCGGCATCATAACGGGCGCGCAAGGTGCCCCGATGCACCGGCGCCATCTGACCTTCGGTTGATTCAGCAATCATGTCAGCGGAGGTCCCGGCGGGCTGCATCATCAGGCATTGCCGCGAAAAGGGCTTGCATGCCGGTTCACTCGCGTGCAATTCAGTCAAGCAACTTGACGATATGACGGAACCGCTTATTCGTCAAGGCGGTTGACGAATAAGCGCAATGCTTGTGGAGGCAAGGACACGCAATGTCCGGGACACAGGACCCCTCTCCCATCGAACATATCGGCTGGGACCTCACCTGCGCCTGTCGATGCTGGAACGCGCAGTTCCGCTGCCGCATGGTGGAAGCAGGGTATGGCTGGTTTGCCGAAGCGCGCGGCGGTCTCCTCCAGCATATCGGCGCCGATGGCGTCTCCCAGACGACGCTGGCCGCCTTGTCGGGACTGACGAAGCAGGCCGTGCAGCAGCATCTGGGTGACTTGGAGCGCGATGGCATCATCCTGCGCCAGACAGATCCGCGCGATGCCCGCAAGAACCACGTCGTCTTGTCCGCCTTGGGGCATGACGCCATGCAGGTCGCTGCCGGGATCAAGCGCGGGATCGAGGCCGATCTCGCGCGGCATCTGGGAACAGGCGAGCTTGGCCAGCTCAGACACCTCCTGCGCCTGGTCGCCAATCTGGCGCGCTGAGCGGTTCTGAGGCCATGTGGTCGTGCCTTGTGGTCGGGCCTTGTGGTCTGGCCATGGGGGCGGGCCATGGGGGCGGGCCATATGTCCGTCAGGCTGCTACCGGTTGCCGGCGCCGCATCGTCTGCCCGGCACAAGGCACGCGCCCCACGGCCCGCACACGCAGCCGCGCAAACCCCGTCATCGGTCCAGGTGCCCCACTGCGCCTCGCGCTTCAGGCCGGTGGTGACCGGCCAGACCCTTCCGGCACTTCACGTGCAGACGATACCCTCGCCGAGGCGCCTTTCCACGGTGGCAGATGGCAGGGCCGCGAACCCCTTGATCCGGGTGCCATCGGCGAGCGCAGTGCTGATCCGGGCATCAAGGAAGGCCAGTGCGATGCCGCGTGCGACGTGCGGGGCGGCGGCACTCGTGCCGACGAGCCGCGAGCTGGAAGCAGCCCGCGTGCCAGCCGCGCGCTGACCGACGGCAGACACCGTGTCATCCGAAGGCGCGCTGCAAGTCACTTGTGCAGGCGCACGGCAAGTCACTTGTGCAGGCGCACGGCGAGTCACTTGCGCAGGCGTGCTGCGAGTCACTTGCGCGGCATTGTCGGCGCCTGCCGCGCTGTAAGCTGCAGGCGTGCCTGTATCCGCCGCAACGCCGCCGACCACGATCACCTGGTCATGCGTCGCCAGCCCGTTGAGACTGCCGAAGCGTCGCACGAAGACGGCCTCGCCATCATCCTGCCGCAAGCGACCATCCAGCCCGAATGCCCGGTCATCCGGGTGGTCGAACCAGCTCTGGCGGCCGCCTTGTGCCGGGTGTTGCGTGCCGTTGTCGCGCTGGATGCGGCACGAAATGACATGCCCTGCGGCGGGATCGCCGAGGCACAGACCATCAGCATCGATGCGCCACAGCCCGGCCTCGCAGGCGGCAGCATCGGCCTCGCGCGGTTCGGTCGGCGCCAGAATGACCATGACGCGCCAGCGCAGGCCGCGATGCAGATCGATGCTGACCTGGCCGATGATCCGGCCGTCGAGGGCAAGATCCTGGATCGTCTGCGAGTGCTCGCCTGGCGCTGGCCCGCCTCTCGCCTCGCCCAGCTTGAGCGGTTTGCCGCTGGGCGGCCTGATGACCGGCATCGCGGGCTTCTGCCCGGACAGGGCCTGCGGGTACCACATCTCGAGATAGTTCGGCGTGCGGTCATTGGGCTGGATGCGCCAGTGGACAGCGCCGCGCCTGTCCGCGTCAAGGCTCCCGGCGGCGAGCTCGCCATGCAGCGCGCCCAGAAAATCATTGCCCGCCGGCATGACCAGCCGGGTTTCCGCCCCGCTCTCCTGCCGTGTCCTGACGAGATGGGCAATCGCCTCCTCAAGGCGCTCGGTGCCATCATGCGGGCCGCCGGTGAAGCCGAAGCTGAAATTGATGACCAGCGGCACTTGCCTGCGTTCCAGCCCGTACATCTGCGCCACCGCATCGGCGCGCGCGAAGATGTAGTGCAGGGCGCTGAGGATGAAGGCATCCTTGCCGAAGCCGACCGTGTCCATCACCAGCGGCGCAGGCAGCTCGACACCGATCAGCCGGACACGGTCCAGATGGCCGTCTGTGGCGTCCACGGCGCGGCCAGCCAGCGGGTTGGCGTGATCGTGCCCGGCGGCCAGGTCCAGCACATGCGCGCCATGCGACCAGAGCTGCGCCATCGGCTGGAAACTGGCGCTGCCAGGCCTGACCGAGCCCGCCTCGATGTAGAGCGCATCCTCGTCATGCGCATGCTTCGCGATGAGGGCCTCGATGCGTTCGCGCGTCAGCTCGCGCCCGAAGAGCACGGTGCCGGTGCGATCAGGCGCGATGTCGGCGGATTGCAGCCAGCAGAACTCCATGCGTGGCCGGCCCTGCCTGTCGCGCAGATTGGGGTGTGCAAAGGGCAGCCCGTCATCGATCACGGCCATGACCGTCAGTGGATGGGAGCTCCCAACAGTTGCCTGCGCCCCGCCCTGCCCTGCCGCTTCGGGTGCAGGCTGCTTTTTTCCAGTCGCGAGGCTGGCCAGCAGCGCGCCATCGCCCTTTGGCGCAGGGGCGCGGGCCGGTCCGTTGCGCGCCACTCCGGCATCGAACGTGGCGGGCGGCAGCGGCACGTGGAGCCGGTATCCATATTCCGCCACGGCTCCGGGACTTCTGACATTGGCCATCGGGCCACCCGGCGCGCGCGCGAGGAAAGTCTTGATGGCTGACAGGGCCGATCCCCGTTCCGGATCGGCTGGAAACGTCAGGATGCAGGGCCAGATATGAGCCCCGGATGGTCCGGGCCGC
>JAYWHQ010000196.1:0-4178 GCA_043777655.1 Allobosea sp.
GTTCGAACACCTGCGCGGCTCGCCCTTTCTGCCCTGGTTCCTGACGATCTTCGGCGCCAAGTTCGGCAAGGGTGTCTGGATGAACTCGACCGACATCACCGAGTTCGACTGCATCAATGTCGGCGACTATTGCTGCATCAACTCCATGTCGGCCCTGCAGACCCATCTATATGAAGATCGGGTGATGAAGGTCGGCCGCGTCACGCTCGGCAAGGGCGTGACGGTGGGCGCAGGTTCAACCGTGCTCTATGACACGCATGTGGGTGACTATGCCCAGATCGGCCTGCTCACCGTCATCATGAAGGGCGAGAACATCCCCGCCAACACAAGGTGGGAAGGTGCGCCTGCAGTTCCGGCGAAGTGAGCAATGAGTGGGCGCGTTTGACCACCTCACCCCTCACAGCCTAAGAGCCTGACGACAAACTTGTCAGGCTCGCCATGTCGCACAATTCCTTCGGCCATCTGTTCCGCGTCACCACCTTTGGCGAAAGCCATGGCCCGGCCATTGGCTGTGTCGTTGATGGTTGCCCGCCGCTGATCCCGCTGACCGAGGCCGACATTCAAGGCGATCTGGATCGCCGCCGTCCCGGCCAGTCGAAATATACCACGCAGCGCCAGGAGCCGGACGAGGTCCGCATTGTCTCGGGCGTGTTCGTTGATGAGCGCACGGGCAAACAGGTGACGACCGGCACCTCCATCGGTCTGCTGATCGACAATGTCGACCAGCGCTCGAAGGACTATTCCGAGATCAAGGACAAATACCGGCCCGGCCATGCCGATTTCACTTATGATGTGAAATACGGCATCCGCGATTATCGCGGCGGGGGCCGCTCATCGGCGCGCGAGACAGCGATGCGTGTGGCTGCTGGCGCCATCGCCCGCAAGGTGCTGCCCGGTGTCACCGTTCGGGGTGCACTGGTCCAGATGGGGCCGCACAAGATCAACCGCGCCAACTGGGACTGGGCTGAGGTGGCCCGCAATCCGTTCTTCTGCCCGGATGCCGAGGCCGCTGCAAAGTTCGCCGAATATCTCGATGGCATCCGCAAGAGCGGCTCTTCCATCGGCGCGGTGATCGAGATCGTCGCCGAGGGCGTGCCAGAGGGCTTGGGCGCGCCCATCTACGGCAAGCTGGATTCAGACCTCGCCAGCGCGCTGATGAGCATCAACGCGGTCAAGGGTGTCGAGATTGGCGACGGGTTTGGCGCAGCCGAACTCTCTGGCGAAGACAATGCCGACGAGATTCGCACGGGCAATGATGGCCGCCCGCGCTTCCTCTCCAACCATGCCGGCGGCATTCTGGGCGGCATCTCGACAGGCCAGCCCGTGGTGGCGCGCTTTGCCGTGAAACCCACCTCCTCGATCCTCAGCCCGCGCGCCACAGTGACGCGCCAAGGGGGTGACACCGAGATGTTCACCAAGGGCCGCCACGACCCCTGCGTCGGCATTCGTGCCGTGCCGGTGGGCGAGGCCATGGTCGCTTGCGTGCTGGCCGACCATTTCTTGCGCCATCGCGGCCAGGTGGGCCAGAGTTCGCCTTGGCCATTTCCAGCATAACTTGCCGAATTTTAGTTTGACTGAAATTTGAATTTCTGTTTCACCAAGGCATGAAGTTTTCTGCCTGGCTCAAACAGAACGGCATCAAGCGCATCGACATGGCGGCTCGGCTGGGCCTCTCGCCCGGCGCGATCACGCTGCTGTGCAACAATGATGCGAGCTGGCTCTCGCGCGAGACGGCAGAAGCGATCTTTCAGCAGACGGCGGGCGCCGTCACACCCAACGACTTTCTGGGCCTCGGCCCACTCAAGGGGAGCACTTTCATGCCACAGGCTGTCACGGAAGCCATCGAGGCCATTGCACTCGGCGAGATTGTCATCGTCACTGATGATGACGACCGCGAGAACGAGGGCGACCTCATCATGGCCGCCTCGCTCTGCACCCCGGAGAAAATGGCCTTCATCATCCGCAACACCTGCGGCATCGTCTGCACGCCGCTGCCGCCGGAAGAGGCGCGCCGCCTGCGACTCGATCCGATGGTTGCCAGCAACGATACGATGCATGGCACGGCCTTCACTGTCACCGTGGACTACAGGCACGGTACGACCACTGGCATCTCGGCGGACGACCGGACCGCAACCGTGCGCGGCATGGCCAACCCCAACTCGGGAGCGGCCGATTTTTCACGCCCCGGCCACATCTTTCCTTTGATCGCGAAGGAAGGCGGGGTGCTGATGCGCTCCGGCCATACCGAGGCAGCGGTTGACCTGTGCCGACTGGCCGGCGTGCCGCCAGTTGGTGTCATTTGCGAACTGGTCAATGATGACGGCACGGTGATGAAGGGCCCGCAGATCAACGCCTTCGCGCAGAAACATGGCTTGAAGCAGATCACGGTGGCCGAACTGATCGCCTATCGCCAAGGCCGCGAGAAGCTGGTGGAGCGGGTCGCCACCTTCCCGGTCGAGACCGACCATGGCCCCATCACCGGCCACGCCTATGTCACGCCGTTCGACAGTGTGCAGCACTTTGCCTTCGTGCTGGGCCGCATCGGCGATGGCAAGCGCATCCCCGTGCGCCTGCACCGGGCTGATGTGATTGCCGACACCTTGGGCGGTGCGAAATCGATCCATGCCGCGCTCGCCCGCTTCGCCCGTGATGGCAAGGGCGTGCTGGTTTACCTGCGCGACGGGACGGCAGGCGTGCCAACCAACACCGTGCGCAGCGGTGAAACAGCGCATGAGAATGCCCGTGTCCGGCAATGGCGCGAGGTCGGACTCGGCGCCCAGATCCTGCGCGATCTGGGCATCGAATCGATCGTCAACCTGTCCTCGACCAGCCGCGCTTTCGTCGGTCTGACAGGTTTCGGCATCGAGATTGCCGATACACAGGCGGTCGACAGCCAATAGTTGCAGTTGAAATTACGTTCAGTCATGATAGCAAACACAAAAATGTGAGGTAAGATTCGGTCGCGGATTTACCGTGCATTAACCATAATCGCTGCTCATTGGGATCAGGACATTCTCAAAGCCCCCATTGCGTCGATGGGGCAAGGAGATGGTCCTTTGAGGCCCTGATGTCCGATCTGTTTCTTGCCAGAGACACGACACTGCCCGGCGCAAAGGCGCCGATCAGGCATCGTGGACTGCTGGGCAAAGGCCAGGCCTGGCTCGAGACCAACCGCGCCGTCATGCGCGTGATCGCAACGCTTTTCAGCGCCACCGTGCTGGCCAGGGTGGCTTCCGGCTTCAGCATCCTGGTTTCGGTTCTGCTGTTTGCGCCTGCCGAATTTGCACGCTTCGGCATGCTTCTGGCCGCCCTGACCCTGTGCTCGGCAATCCAGTTCCTGCGTTATGAAACGCTGATCGTCGCAGCCAAAAACAGCCAGGACCTGCGCATCGCGGTGAGATTGACAGCGATGGTTGGTTTGCTGGTCTGGCTAGCCATGGCCATGCTGGCGGCCCTCGTCACCCGCCTTGGCCTTGTTGGCTTCGATCTGGCGCTGATGTTTCTGGCTGCCATGTCTGCGCGGGGTATTTGCCGCGTCGTCAACCAGATCGTGATCCGCAAAGGTGATTTCCGCGCGCTCGGCCTCTCCGCCATCGCCCTGGCTTGCGTGCAGCCAACCGTGCTTGTCTTGGCATGGCTGGCGGGTGCCAGTGGTGCTGTCGCGATGGGCATGACGGATGTTGTCGGAAACTTTGCCGCCTGCCTGTTTCTCATCTGGCCCAGCCGCCATGTGCTGCGTGACGCCTGGCGCAAGAAAATCGGTGACATGCCGCTCATGCAGGCCGCGCGGCGCTGGTCCGACGTGCCGGTCTACAATCTGCCATCCACGCTTCTGGCGGTCGCCTTCACCAGCGTTCCGCTGCTGGTTGTGCTGCTTGTCGCGGATGCTCATGTTGCAGGCCATGTCGCCCTTGTCTTCCGCATCCTTGATGTTCCGGTGCAGATCATTGCCGCCGTGATCTCGCCGATTGCGATGAACCGCTTCCACCTGAACAGGGGCCACTTCCTCAGTGTGCATGCGCCGATGCTCGTTGGCGGGTTGCTTGTGGCCGTCACGGGCGTGTTTGGCAGCATCTGCCTGCTTGCTGTGGTCATCGAGCCCTGGCTTGCGGACACCAGTTGGGCGGGGTTGTCTCACTTCCTGCCTCAGATCGCATTTTTCCAGGCCAGCATCGCAC
>JAYWHQ010000197.1:0-4176 GCA_043777655.1 Allobosea sp.
GGGCGCGTCAACCGCCATGTCGGCGCCATTGCAGACAGCCTGGTGGAGGCCTTCAAGACCGCCGGCCACGGCACCATGCGCGTGGAAGGCCAGCCGGCCTGTGACTGGGTGCTGCTCGATGGCGGCGACATCATCATCCACGTCTTTCGCCCCGAAGTGCGGCAGTTCTACAATCTCGAGAAAATGTGGGGCGCGGACCGTCTCGAAGAAAAACAGGTCAATTAGCCCATGCGCCTGGCCGTTCTGGCCATCGGGCGGCTGAAGGACGGGCCGGAGCGCGACCTTTGCCTGCGCTATCAGGAACGGTCGGCGGCCATGGCGCGGGCACTCGGCTTTTCCGGGCCTGACATGGCCGAAATGCCGGAAAGCCGCGCCAGGCGCGCTGATGACCGCAAGCGCGAGGAAGCTTCAGCGCTGGGCACGAAGATCAGCCCCGGCGGCATTGTCATTCTCGATGAGCGCGCCAAGGCCATCACCAGCGAGGCGCTTGCCGCGTGTCTCTCTGCGGCGCGTGATCGCGGCCAGCCCGCCATGCATTTCGTCATTGGCGGTGCCGATGGGTTGGAACCCGAATTGATGGCACGGGCCGAGCGCGGCATCTCCTTCGGGGCCATGACATTGCCGCATCAGCTGGTGCGCGTGCTGGTTCTCGAGCAGATCTATCGCGCCATGACGATCTGCGCTGGACATCCCTATCACCGGGCCTGATTCTGATGGTGATGAATCGCTTTCACACCTTTTGCCTGCCGATCCTCGCCCTGGGGTTGCTGGTGCCGTCATCGGGCCATGCGCAAGTGCCGCAACCAGACCCTGAGCGCATCCAGCAGGAGGCGGCACAGCGTGCGGCTGCCAAGGAGCAGGAAAAGGCGAAAAGTGCCGCTGACCTCAAGGCCATAGAGGACCGGCTGGCGGCCAGCGCCAGTGCGCGCGCCAAGCTGGAAAGCGAGATGGGCACCCTGCGCGCCGACCGGGCCAAGCTCAACGCCTCGCTGCTTGAGGCAACCGCCCGCACGCAAGGGTTGGAAACCCGCATCGCTGCACTCGAAAACCGCCTTTCGCTTCTGGCCGACAATGAAAGCGCCATTCGCCGCTCGCTGGAGGGCCGCCGGGGCCTGATCGGCGAGGTTCTGGCCGCGCTCCAGCGCATGGGTCGGCGTCCGCCACCCGCCGTGCTGGTGCGGCCCGAAGACATGCTGGAGGCCGTGCGCGCCTCGATCCTGCTGGGCGCCGTGCTGCCGGAGCTGAAACTCGAGATCGAGACGCTGGCTGCAGATCTTGGCGAGCTGGTCAGGCTGCGCGAGAGCATGGCCAGCGATCGCAAGGCGCTTGCGGCTGAGTTCGAGCAGCTGGCCGGTGAACGGCAGCGGCTGGCGGCCCTTGTCGAGGTGCGACGCCGGCGCGAAAGCCAGGTTTCGGCCGAGGTCGAGGCCGGGCGCGAGCAGGCGACAGGCCTCGCCAGTCAGGCCCGCACCCTGCGCGAGTTTGTCGAAAGCATCGAGAAGGACATCGCGGTCGCCAATCGCGCGATTGAGGAGGCGCGCAAATCGATCGAGGCAGAAACCAAGGGCCAGCGCGACCGCATGGCGCAGCTGGCCTTCAAGGACCCGGCCCGTCTGGCGCCGAAAGCCGCCTTCGCCCAGCTGCGTGGTCTTTTGCCGCTGCCAGCCGCCGGATCACAAATCCGTGCGTATGGCGCAGCCGATGCCGCAGGAGGCCCGGCACGCGGACTTTCGCTCGAAACGCGGCCAAAAGCGCTGGTTTCCGCCCCGACTGACGCCTGGGTGGTCTATGCGGGGCCATTCCGGTCGTTCGGACATCTCTTGATCCTGAACGCCGGCAACGGCTACTATATCCTCCTTGCCGGCATGCAGCGCATTGATGTGACGCTGAACCAGTTTGTGCTGGCTGGCGAACCTGTTGCAGTGATGGGCGAAACAGCCGACAGTGCGGCGGTGATGATTGGTTCCGGTGATGGCAACCCGGTGCTTTATGTCGAATTTCGGAAAGACGGCACACCCGTTGATCCGGGGCCGTGGTGGGCGAAGTCTCAAGGCGAAAAGGTTCGCGGATAATGCGCAAGATTTCTTTGATTATGGCAGGTGCGCTGGTGGGCGCCGGTTTGACGGCCGCCGTGACGCAGACGCGGCTTCTGTCCTCGACCAGCGCGCTCGCGGCCTCGGCCGAGACCTACCGCAACCTCAACCTCTTCGGTGACATCTTCGAGAAGATCCGCACCGACTATGTCGAGAAGCCGAATGAAGCCAAACTGATCGAGGCTGCCGTCAATGGCATGCTCGCCTCGCTTGATCCGCACTCGGGCTATCTCGATCCCAAGAGCTTCCGCGACATGGACATCGACATGCGCGGCCAGTTTGGCGGCCTTGGCATCGAGGTCACGATGGAAGAGGGCATCCTGAAGGTTGTCACCCCCATCGACGAGACGCCTGCCCAGAAGGCCGGCATCATGACCAATGACATGATCCGCGAGATCGACGGTGACGCCGTACAGGGGCTGACCCTGACGCAGGCCGTCGAGAAGATGCGCGGTCTGGTCAACACGCAGGTGAAGCTCAAGATCGAGCGACCCGGCTTCAAGGACCCGCTCGAGTTCACGCTGACGCGCTCCAACATCGTGGTGCCTGCGACCCGCGCCCGTGTCGAGGGTGAAACCGTGGGCTATCTGCGCGTCTCCACCTTCAGCGAGCAGACCTTTGATGGCCTGAAGAAGGGCATCGAGAAAACCACTGCCGACATCGGAGCTGACAAGGTCAAGGGCTACATCATCGACCTGCGCAACAACCGTGGCGGACGTCTCGACCAGTCGGTGCTGGTCTCCGATGCCTTCCTTGATCGCGGCGAGATCGTCTCGACCCGTGGCCGCAATGCCGAGGAAACCCAGCGTTTCAACGCCAAGATGGGCGATCTGACCAAGGGCAAGCCGGTGGTCGTGCTCATCAATGGCGGCTCAGCCTCGGCGGCAGAGATCGTGGCCGGCGCCCTGCAGGACCACAAGCGCGCCACCGTGATGGGCACGCGCTCCTTCGGCAAGGGCTCGGTGCAGACCATCATTCCGCTTGGCGCCAATGGCGCGCTGCGCCTGACCACCGCGCGCTATTACACCCCGTCCGGTAGCTCCATTCAGGCCAAGGGCATCAACCCGGACATTGAAGTGCTGCAGGATGTACCGGAAGACCTGAAGGCCCGCTTCGAGGTCAAGGGTGAAGCGGCTGCCAAGGGCCATCTCAAGGCGGGCGACGGCAAGGAAGAGCGCCCTGCCTCCTCGTCCTATATTCCGCCGGACCCGACCAAGGACAAGCAGCTGATCGCCGCGCTTGAGCACATCAAGGGCGTCAAGAAGGATGCTGCAGCGCCTGCTCCGGCGCCTGCTGCTCCCGCCATTCCCGGCGCGCCAAAAGCGAACTGACACGGGCGAGGGGCGCAATGCCCCTCGACGGACCCGCCTCCGCACGCCAAGACTGGTGGGGCGGGCCGGTGATTCGGGTTCGCGTCGATCAAGGGGGAGCTGACGGCCCGTGGCCGAGGCGCTTTCATCCGAGCTGAACAAGCCGCTGGGGCAAGGCAAGCCACAGCGCCCGAGGCGGCCCTATGGCCGCTGGCTCGCCTATGGCGTGGCGGCGACGACCGGGATCACCCTTGCAGGGCTTGGCCTGTTCTCGGCTCTCGTCAGCCATCCCGATGGTGGCCAGCCCGTGGCTTCTGCCCGCATCGAGACGAAATCTGCTTCGCCAGTCGTTGCCATTGCACCGGCGGAGCCGACCCCTGTTGCGTCAGAGCCGCGACGTGCCACGACCGCCGCCGAGATGGAGGCCGAGTCCGGCGTCACGGTCGTGCGCTCCGGTGCCGAAGCGCCATCGGCCGTCGTCATTCGCGTGCCGGATGCACAGGGCACAGTGAAACTCGCGCCTTCGCCCGACCGTCGGCTGATCGAGCGCTCGCGCCACGGCCAGTTGCCAAAGATTGGCGAGGACGGAGCGACTGCGGCGCAGGTTTATTCCCGCCCTGTCATTCAGCCCGCAGGCACAAAACCGGCCGGGCGTATCGCCATCCTTGTTGGCGGGCTCGGCATCAGCGCCAGCGCGACAGCGGACGCCATCGCCAGGCTGCCGGGGCCGATCTCCTTTGCCTTTGCGCCCTATGGTGGCGAACTGGAGCGCA
>JAYWHQ010000198.1:0-4166 GCA_043777655.1 Allobosea sp.
GGCGCCAGCACGAAGCCCAGCGCAATCGCCAGACCATCGGCCAGGTTGCGCGCACCCGCTGTCAGCGACATCAGGAAGAAGATCGGCGTGAGGAACAGCAACCCGGCGGCAAAGGCCACCGGCAGCGCCCCCACGAGGAAATACCCCACCCAAGTCGCGGCTGCGCTCACCAGAATGCAGGCATGCGCGAAGCCGAGATAGTAGCCGATGCGCTGCTCGGGCGGCATGTCCGGCAGGCGGCGCAAGCCTTCGGTCCAGACAGTCACAGCCACGAAATGCGCCAGATAGGCCTGCATCAAGAGCCCCTGCCCCGGACGACGCAGCAGCGGCAGGATGGCAACGGTCATCGGCAGGAAGCGCAGCGACGAAAACCCGACCGAGAGCGCAATCGCCGTCCAGGCCGAGCCCGCCGCAATCGAGCCGAAGAAGATCACCTGTGCCGGGCCAGCCCAGACCAGCAGCGTCGACAGCACAGCCACCTCGACCGGATAGCCAATGTCGCGCGCCAGCGAGCCGACGCCGACCAGCGCCAGGCCCACAACCCAAGCTGGCAGCAGCAACGCATCGCGCAGGCCATGCCAGAAGGCGCGCCATGCTGAAATTTCGGAAACAGGTGAAGACGTCAAATCAGAACCGGTGCGGCTGGGAGAAAGGCACCGTTCTGGTGTGCCTCATCCTCGAAGGTCATGCCAACTGTGTTTTGAAGCCAGTGTCATGCGCTGAACGCGGAGATGTTCAACCGGAGCTTCGAGCAACAAATCCTGTCACTTGCGCTCAGCGGCCACCCTTCAGCACGATGGAAACCAGCTCGGAGCCGAATTCGCGTAGTTCCTTTGGCACGCCGCCATAGGCCTGCACAGCCAGCCACGCGAGATAAAGCAGGCCCGGCACCAGGATCCAGCCCAGCACTTCCTCGAACACCTTGCGGCGGCGACGACGGCGGTCACGCTTTTCAAACCAGCCGAGCTTTTCGCGCGCAGGTGCGGCCAATTCCTGTTCCGCCACGGCCTCTTTTTTGCGAAACAACATGTTGCCTCACGCCTTTGCGAGCGGAACTTTAGGTACGCTGCGCACTGGATTGCCGCCGGATGTCTTGTCAGAAGATTTCGCCGTCGTCTTTGCGGCAGGCTTCTTCACCCGCGGGCGGCGCTTCTCGCCAGCCTTGGCCACGTCTTTCTCCGGCTTAGGAGTCACCGGGCCTTCGGGGAATTCCAGCCCGAGGACCTTGATGACGGACTCAGACTGCACCACGACAACACGCACCGCGCCGCCATTCTTCAGACGGCCGAACAGCACTTCGTCGGCCAGCGGCGTCTTGATCGTCTGCTGGATGAGGCGCGCCATCGGGCGGGCACCCATCGTTTCGTCATAGCCATTCTCGACCAGCCATTCGCGGGCCTGATCGGTCAGCTCGATGGTGACGTTGCGGTCCGCAAGCTGAGCCTCAAGCTGGAGGATGAACTTGTCCACCACGCGCGAAACGACGTTCTTCGGCAGCTGGCTGAACGAGACGATCTGGTCCAGACGATTGCGGAATTCCGGCGCAAACAGCCGGTTGATCGCGTCCGTGTCCTCGCCCTCGCGCTTCTGGCGGGTGAAGCCGTAAGCGTTGCGCGCCATGTCGGATGCGCCCGCATTGGTTGTCATGATGAGAATGACATTGCGGAAATCGACCTGCTTGCCGTTGTTGTCAGTCAGTTTGCCGTGATCCATGACCTGCAACAGAATGTTGAACAGGTCCGGATGTGCCTTCTCGATTTCATCCAGCAGCAGCACGGAATAAGGGTGCTGATCGACCTTGTCTGTCAGCAAGCCGCCCTGATCGAAGCCGACATAGCCCGGAGGGGCACCGATCAGGCGCGAAACCGTGTGTCGCTCCATGTATTCCGACATGTCGAAGCGGATCAGCTCGACGCCGAGGGAAAGCGCCAACTGCTTGGCCACCTCCGTCTTGCCGACACCGGTCGGCCCCGCAAAGAGATAGCAGCCAATCGGCTTCTCGGCATCGCGCAGGCCGGCACGCGCCAGCTTGATCGCCGATGAGATGGCCTCGATGGCCTTTTCCTGGCCGTAGACCGTGCGCTTCAACGTTGTTTCCAGCGCCTGCAGCACTTCAGCATCATCCTTCGAGACAGTCTTGGCCGGGATGCGTGCCATGGTCGCGATGGCAGCCTCGACCTCTTTCAGGCCGATGACCTTCTTGCGCTTGGCCTCCGGCACCAGCATTTGCGACGCGCCGGTCTCGTCGATCACATCGATGGCCTTGTCCGGCAGCTTGCGGTCATGGATGTAGCGGGCGGACAGCTCGACCGCGCCCTTAATGGCTTCGTTGGTGTAGCGCAGCTTGTGAAACTCCTCGAAATAGGGCTTCAGGCCCTTGAGGATCTCGATGGCATCGGGAATCGACGGCTCGTTGACATCGATCTTCTGGAAGCGCCGCACCAGCGCACGGTCCTTCTCGAAATGCTGGCGATACTCCTTGTAGGTCGTGGAGCCAATGCAGCGCAGCGCGCCGGACGCAAGCGCCGGTTTCAGCAGGTTGGACGCATCCATCGCGCCGCCGGATGTCGCACCAGCGCCGATCACCGTATGGATCTCGTCGATGAACAGCACAGCCTTGGGATGGGCCTCGATCTCTTTCATCACCTGCTTGAGGCGTTCCTCGAAATCACCACGATAGCGCGTGCCGGCCAGCAGAATTCCCATATCGAGCGAGAACACCGTGGCGTCGGCCAGAACGTCGGGAACTTCGTTGGTAATGATCTTGCGCGCCAGCCCCTCGGCAATGGCGGTCTTGCCAACGCCGGGCTCGCCCACCAGCAGCGGGTTGTTCTTCTGCCTGCGGCAGAGAATCTGGATCGTGCGCTGCACCTCGGCCTCGCGGCCGATCAGCGGATCGATGCGCCCGTCCTTGGCCTTCTTGTTGAGGTTGACGCAGTAGGCATCAAGCGCGCTTTCCTTCTTCTTCTTGTCCTTCTCGCCTTCCTGCGCATTGTCCTGGCGCTGGTCGCGTGGTGCCTCGGGCTCATCATCCGTGCCGCGCACGGCGCGAGTTTCGCCAGCGCCAGGGCGCTTGGCGATGCCATGGCTGATATAGTTCACCGCGTCATAGCGGGTCATGTCCTGCTCCTGCAGGAAATAGGCGGCATGGCTCTCGCGCTCGGCAAAGATCGCGACCAGCACATTCGCACCCGTCACCTCTTCCCGGCCGGAGGACTGCACATGGATGACCGCGCGCTGGATGACACGCTGGAACCCGGCGGTCGGCTTGGCTTCGTCGCGCGCATCCGTGATGAGGTTGGCCAGCTCGACATTGACGTATTCCGCCAGATTGCGGCGGATCACCTCGGTGTCGACATTGCAGGCCCGCATGACGGCAGCCGCGTCCTGATCGTCGACCAAGGCCAGCAGCAGATGCTCCAGCGTGGCGAATTCATGCTTGCGTTCATTGGCCAGCGCCAATGCCCGGTGGAGAGCCTGTTCAAGACTGCGCGAGAAACTCGGCAAGGGCCCGCTCCTATTTCTTTTCCATGACGCATTGCAGGGGATGCTGGTGCTTGCGCGCCAGATCCATCACGAGTGTGACCTTCGTCTCGGCCACTTCATAGGTAAAGACACCGCATTCGCCGACACCGTTCTGGTGAACATGCAGCATCACGCGGGTCGCCGCCTCCCGATCCATGCTGAAAAAGGATTCCAGCACATGGATCACGAATTCCATCGGCGTGTAGTCATCATTCAGCAGCAGGACACGATAGAGATTGGGCTTGCGCGTCTTGGTGCGCGTCAGCACAGCCGTTCCGCCCTCGCTCCCTTCAGGGGGAGCCTTGGGGCGGCTTGCAGCCATCGGCGTGACGGCTATCCCGTTCTGTGTCTCGACCTTGCCTGTCATCCGTCTCGAAAGGCCTCTTGCTGCACCAGACCCGCCTGCTCCAGACGCATCTGGAACAAATCAGTTCCTCGGATGCAGAAGTTATAGATGCTTCCCCTGCTTCGCCAGAGGCAACGAACGCGATATCATCACAACGTCATCAGAATGCGCGCGCCCTGTCCCGGAATCAGTCGCAAAACCGTCACTTCGGGTTGACTTGGCCCCCCTGCTGTGGCTTTAAGCCGCGAGCGAGCGGGCCGGATCATGGCCCGTTTGGCTTTTCCGCACCCGCGAT